>JAHJDQ010000085.1 GCA_018812355.1 Nanobdellota archaeon
ATGCCATCGACTAAAGCAACTTTAGTGTCTCCGGAAAAACAACCGCCCGCTGAGTCTCCTTCAACTAAGTACAATTCACACTTTTTAGGATCACGTTCAGAACAGTCAGCCAATTTTCCGGGAAGACCAGCTCCGTCTAAAGCGCCTTTTCTTCTGGTTAATTCTTTTGCTTTGCGAGCGGCTTCTCTCGCTCTGGCAGCGTCTAAACATTTTCCGACAATCATCTTACCAACTTGCGGATGTTCTCCCAGATAAGTGCTTAATTCATCGTTAACAATAGAAGTAACAATCCCAAAAACTTCACTATTCCCCAACTTAGTTTTGGTTTGTCCCTCAAATAATGGTTCTTGTACTTTTACTGAGATAACAGCAACCAAACCTTCTTTAGCATCATCGCCAGTAAGTTTTAGATCTTTACCATTGCTGAGATCTTTAGCAACTTTGTTCATCACTCGCGTAAGAGCAGTTTTAAATCCTGATAAATGGGTACCACCTTCAATTGTATTAATATTATTAACAAAAGAAAAGACATCCTCACGATAGCCAGAATTATAGCGTAAAGCAATATCAACAGAAACATTATTTTTTTCTTTTTCAAAAGCAATCACTTCGTGTAAAGGAGTTTTGTTTTGGTCAACATATTCAACAAATTCTTTAATTCCACCAGCGTACTTGAAAATAACGTTTTTTGTATCTTCTCGTTCATCAACTAATTCAATTTCAATTCCTTTGTTTAGGAAAGCAAGTTCACGTAATCTTTTAGTGAGAATATCATAATGGAAAACAGTTTCTTGAAAAATTTCTGGATCAGGTTTAAAGTGGATCGTGGTTCCGGTTTCGCTTGTTTGGCCGGTAAGTTTCAGTTCTTCTAATGGTTTTCCTTTTGAATAAGTTTGGTAATGAACTTGACCGTCTCGTTTTACTTGAATACTTAACTCCATGGATAAGGCGTTAACAACACTCATCCCGACTCCGTGCAGTCCTCCTGATACTTTATAGGAATCCTTGTCAAACTTACCGCCTGCATGCAGTTTAGTAAGGGCAACTTGAACCGCGGACATTTGAAATTTTGGATGTAGGTCTGTTGGAATTCCTCGACCGTTATCAAAAACTGTAACGGAATTGTCTCCGTGGACAATAACTTTTATTTTTGTACAATGGCCAGCCATCGCTTCGTCAATCGAATTGTCAACAATTTCCCAAACCAAATGGTGCAGGCCCCTTAAACTAGTATCGCCAATATACATTCCTGGACGTTTTCTTACAGCTTCCAGGCCTTCTAAGACGGTAATTTGAGCTGCGCCATAACTTGATTTGGGAGAAGAGACTTCTTCTTGTTGAGAGGGAGTGTTTTCTTGAGGTGTAGGGGTAGAAATTTCTTCTTGTTCAGGAGCAGGTGTATTGTCTACAATTGATTCAGGAGAAGTAGCTGGTGTTTGATTACCCGGACTTGGTTCTAGGTTTTGGTCGTTTTCTTCAGTCATTTTTAAGCTAAAATTAAACTAATTTCACCCTCATTTTTATGATATTTCTTTTTCATCTCTAGCGTCGATAAACTGCTATTTTTTAGAAGCTATGATGGTTTATAAAGGTTGTGGTTTTAGAGGGTTTAAATGACTTTTCTTTCCCACTTTTAACAAACCTTTAAAAACCACCTAAATATTCCTTATTGTGATGTTAACTCCAAAACAAGTCAAATTTATTCAGGATGAATTAGCTAGTGCTAAAAATCCATTATTCATTTATGATGATGACCCAGATGGGTTGTGTTCATTCATTTTATTCTATAAAGTGCATCGAGAAGGGAAGGGAATTATTGTTAAGTCGGCTCCTAATGTTGATCTTAAGTTTATGCGAAAAGTTGAAGAGTTGAATCCTGACAAAATTTTTGTGTTAGACGTACCAATGATGGAACAAGATTTTGTTGATCAGGCGAAAAGGCCTGTTTTTTGGATTGATCACCATCAACCACAGCAATTAAAAAAAGTTCATTATTATAATCCAAAAATAAAAGATCCTAGTGCATACATCCCAACTTCTAGAATGGCTTTTCAGATAAATCCCCAAGAATTGTGGATTGCCACAGTTGGCTGTATTGCTGATTATCACATGCCTGATTTTATTGAGCAGTTTATTGAACAGTATCCGCAGTTATTAGATGAAAAGTGTGATTTACCAACAGCATTGTATAAGAAACCAATTGGTAAGTTAGTAAGAATATTTTCTTTTCTGTTGAAAGGTCCTTTGTATGATGTTAGAAAATCGGTTAAGATTTTAACAAGATTAAAATCGCCGGATGAAATCATGGAACAAAAAACTTCCCAAGGCAGATATCTCTATAAACGTTTTGAGAATATTAACCAGCGTTACGAGCCATTGTTAAAACAAGCTAAGAAACATGTTAATCGAAGTAAAATTTTATTATTTCCCTATTCGGAAAGTCATTGGTCGTTTACTGCTGATTTATCGAATGAACTTTCATGTACATATCCTCAGAAAGTTATCATTATTGCCCGAAAGAAAGGTGGTGAGATGAAGTGTAGTTTAAGAGCGAAAGTACAGATTGATCAGGCTTTAGAAAAGGCTTTAGTGGGGATTAGTGGTTACGGAGGAGGACATCCGAATGCTTGCGGAGCAGTAATTAAAGAAGAGGACTGGAAACAGTTTTTGGTCAACTTTAAAAGAGAATTATAATGATTTTACAAATAGTTTTTGCTTTAATCGGAATTGTTTTAGGAATTGTTTTAGGTTATCTTGCTAAAGAAGAAGTTCATCCAGGAAAGAAATATTTGTTAGGTTTGAAAAAATTTTTGTTAGGATTAATTTTTTTGTTAGTGGGTTATTCTGCATTTATTAATGGGCACTTTGTTTTGTTTATACTACCACTGTTATTGTTAATTGGTTTTTTATTAGAATTAAAATTGAAGAATAAATATGTTGAGGTTGGTTATTATATTGTATTTGTAATTGCTTATGTATTCTTTCCTAGTTCATTATTAGCTTCGTTAATCTTTCTCTACGGCCTACCTACAGGAACGTTATTGATTAAGAAATTAATTTGATAAAATGAGTTCAAAAAATCTAGAAGAAACTGTGAAAGAGAAAGTATCGCCATTATTAGAAGAAACGATGGAGAAAAGTTGGGGCATTACCATTCCCCAAATTGAATCAGACATCTCTGATAAATTATCTAAGCCCCATTTTCATTTTTATGTTCCCGCAAATCTTAATTTTAAAGAAGCGAAAAAGATGTTCAAAGGAAAATTTATTGAAAATGAATTAAAGTTACATCAAGGTAATATTTCTCATTTAGCGAAAACGTTAGGGGTTGATCGAAGAAGTGTCCATCGGGCGATTAAAGATTTAGAGATTGATGTTGATGAATTAAGACAGCAAGATTTTTCTCCGGAAGAATATGAACAAGAATTTGTTGGTAAAACGATTCGTTCGACTTTAGATAAGTATAAGGAAGTAATTCAACCACAGAAAATGGAAGAGATGTACGGCCAGTTAACAAAATTGTCTAGGAATATTGCGAAAGTACTGCCGCATCAGGACTTTACACTTAAACAAGCGGAACGGGAATTTGAGAGACAGTTTTTAGAACGAGCATTGGAAGAAAGTAGTGGTGATGTTAGTAAAACTGCCCGGAGAATTGAGATAAGGGTAGAGACTTTGTATCGCAAGATGAAGAAGTTAGGGATTAAGTGATGTAAGATAATTATGGATAGGACTTTTTTTGTAGTAAAGTTTATTAATTAAGTAGTGTTTTAAGTAATTACAATGGGAAGTGCAACTGTAGAAGTAAACCGGGAGGCAATTTTGGATTTAGTTCGAGTTAAAGATGAATTTGATTCTATAATTGAATCTCTAGAATTAATGAGTAATCCTGAATTTATGGTTTCTTATAAAAAATCTAAGGAGCAAGTAGAAAAAAGAGATTTTGTTGATTGGAACGACTTGAAATTATTTTCTAAAGAAAAATTGTTATTGAGTATCAAGCGTAGTCTTAAAGATGCCGCTCAAGGGAAATTACGTGAACGTTAAAGTTTTTTTCTTAATTGGAAAAGGTAGTTATTTATATTACTTCTACTAAAAACATTAAATGGAATGTCATTCATGCGGGGTTTGTTGTAAGTTATTTGTGATTAATCTTAACGAAGAAGAATATCTTTCTGGGAAATATAAAACTATTTTTGCTGAATTTGGAATGATGGATTTTAATGAGGCAGAGTTAACAGGAGCGCATTTATTAGCGCAGAATGAAGATGAGAGTTGTATTTATCTTCAAGAAGGAAAGTGTTCGATTCATAATGATCGTCCTTTAGTTTGTAGAGATTTCTTTTGTGATTCAGATGAGCCTTGGTTTAAATCAATGATTGAGAAGATTAGGAAGTTTAAGGTTAATTTACAACAAAACTTATAAACGATAAAAAAATCATTTCAACTAGTATGGTTAAAAAAAAGGGGAAGAGTAAGAGTAATAAGAATATTCATCCTATCTTAGCACAAAAATTAACTTTTGGGCAAAAAGCTGCTGATGCCGTGGCTAAGTTTGGTGGTAGTTGGGCTTTTATCATTATTTTTATTTCTATTCTTATTGTTTGGGTAATCCTAAATTCTTATTTTTTATTGAAAAGACCTTTTGATCCATATCCTTTTATTCTCTTGAATTTAGTTTTATCTTGTATTGCAGCATTACAAGCACCGATTATTTTAATGAGTCAGAACAGACAAGCGGAAAGAGACAGAATTGATGCCAGGTATGATCATGCAATTAATCGTAAAGCAGAAAGAGAAAATTTAATGATTCTTAAAGACTTAGATTTTATTAAAAGAA
>JAHJDQ010000086.1 GCA_018812355.1 Nanobdellota archaeon
AAATAAAAATAAAATAATTATAATTTATCTTCAGTAAGGATGTTAATTCTGGATTGACTTACTTTAGAAGCTGTTCCAACAACGTGAGTTATGCCTACTTTCTCAGCTAATCTGACTAAGTCAATGTCAACTGTACCATCAAGAGCTAAAGCATAGACACCACCATTAAGGCTTTTGATTGTACTGCCTAACTCACTCAAAGGAACTTTTCCAAGAACGTTCATGCTCTGATCAAAAATACAGGCTCCTCTTGTTCCAAACAAATCTTCCATCGTTCCTTTGAGAACTTTCTTTTCCTCAGTAGAAACGGGTTTTGACCTTGCCGTAGATGGAGGCGGAGATTGTGATCTAGAAATAGGTGCTTTTTGGAAACGACTACGATTATTTACTTCTGGACGACGTGAAGTAGCCCTTGGCAGTGGACGAGAAATTGACTGAGAGGTAGATGGAGCAGGTTCTCTTAGTGCGCCGGTTTCATCAATGCCTAGGTCCAATTTAGACTGCTCAGCAGTAATTTTTCCCCTTAAAGCCTTATGAATCTCTTTCTTAGTAATTTCTTCAACTTCTTTTCCGTCAGGTGCCTTACAGACAAAATCAACCTCAGCGGTACTTAACAATTCACGAATGATTAAATCTCCTCCTCGGTCGCCGTCAACAAAAACAGTGGTTGTTTTCTTTTTAGTAAGTTCTTTAATCGTTTGTGGACAAGACGTTCCATTCAGGGCAATAGCGTTCTTAAATCCGTGTTTAAGCAAGTTTAGAACATCTGCACGGCCTTCAACAAGGATAATCTCCTCACTTTCTTCAATCGATGGACCGGCGGCTAATTTTTCTCTTCCATACTCAACGACTTCCATCATTCTAACGGATTTAGAAACTTCATCAGCTAATTCTTGCGAATCAGGCAGAGTATCTTGAGTAAGGGTTTGAAGTAATTCTTTCGCTCGATCAATTACAAACTGTCGCTTGCTAGTACGAACATCTTCAATCTTATCAACCATAACTTTGGCATTACAAGGGCCAATTCTTTGAATAATTTCTAAAGCAGCAGCAATAATTGCTGTCTCTGTTTTATCCAAAGAACTAGGGATGATAATCTCACCTTTAGTCTTTCCTGAACTAGTAGAAACGTTTACTTCTATTCGGCCAATTCTGCCAGATCTTTGTAATTCTCTTAATTCTAAATCATTCCCTAACAAACCTTCAGTTTGTCCGAAAATTGCCCCAATTACATCAGGACGGTCAACAATACCTTCAATATTAATAGTTGAGTGAACAATATATTTAGCCGCAACTGGGCTTATTTTTGCCATTTTTATTTCCTCCTAGAAAGAGTAATTACTTTAAATCAATCATGCTTACTTGCTTAAATTTTAGTGATTGAATGATCATGATAATTATACTCTTTCTGTGTTTATAAACAAAGTACTTTGACTTTATTTTGTTGTTTTTTTGTTAAATTGTAATTATGAAGCCCGTGGTACTAACCCCTGAATTCATTGCTTGGATTAACCGTTAACTCCTCCAGGTACTCTCGTAACGGGCTTGATTTCTAGGAGCGTTGCTATTATATAAAGGCTTCGGTGGATAATTCGTCAAATAGAATTGGTTAAATGTGAAGTGATAAAATAAGCTCAAATTCGGTGTTAAATTCTTAAAAAAGTGTGAATTTAGCTTATTTTATATAATTATAAAACCCCAGTAAATCCGAAGATTTACTAGGGAAAAAGAGGTGGTTTGAGGTGTTTAGTTACTATTTAGTAGTATTAGTATATAAATGTTTTGGTTAGTTTGTTACTCAGGAGTGAGAACTAATTATATTCTTAAGTCGTCTTGACACTGATGACAATAAGTAGGAGCTTTGCTTTTTAATCTCCGATGAGCATAACTTGCTGATTCTTTAACAGATAATTGTTGTTGCATCACACAAAGATCATTTAAACAATGAAATCCTAGCTCTTCTCGAGTGTTACTTCTTCCTCTAAAAGCTGCTCCGTACATATGACCTAATTCGTGAGCAAATATATGGAAAAGATGAGCTTCGTCTTGAATCCGTGCTGTTGAAATAGTTACAAAATCTTTTCCTAAATAATGTTGATATCCTCCAAAACACCAATTAAGACCATCGGCATAAAGGTCTTGTTCAAGTAAAATGAGATTTTGTCTTTGTGGATTATTCCTTACCTCATTTAGAGATATGATTTGGTCAAGTAGTCGCTTAATGTGGACTTGCTTTCTCCTAGGATGAGTCGATTCTGCTGCGAAATGTTGGATTAATTTGTAATTTGAGATGTCTATTGATCCGGGACTTGGAGTAACTCGTACAACTTGAAATTTGGCTAATTCCACTAACGCTATTTCTAAAATTTCTCCATTTTTTTGTTCCTTTGTCCCATCATATAATTTAATTAAAGCCATTTTCTACTAAAACTGGATCAATTATATAAAAGTTACTACTTTTAAGTAATTCCCATTCTGACCCAAAACCATTAAAAACAAAACACACTTATTCTTAACATGACCACATTTACATATCAAGAACGGTTCCGGACAGCGAAAGGAGTCTTTGATGAGTTTACTAATCGTAATTTATTCAAGTTACAAAGTGAAAAAGTGTTTGATGAATTAGTCAGCCCATTAGAAGTAGGGAAGGAAAGTAACGTTTTTATTGCTCGAAAAGGGAAAAAGAAAATAATTGTTAAGATTTATAGAGTTCAAAATGCTGATTTTAAGCGGATGTATGATTATATTAGGAAAGATATAAGATATCAATTCTTAAGAAATAAACGGAGAGAGATTATCTTTGCTTGGACGCAAAGAGAGTATAAAAATTTGTTAAGAGCAGAAAAAGCTAAGATTAAAGCACCTAAAGCCTTAGGTTGGAAATTTAACATTTTAGTTGAGGAGTTTATTGGGAAGGAAAAGCCCTCTTTACCTTTAAAAGATGATTATCCTCGCTACCCTTATCAATTTCTAGAAGATATTATTACAGAAATGAAAAAAATGTATGAATCTGGTTTAATTCATGGAGATTTGTCAGCGTTTAATATTTTGAACCATAATGACAAACCAGTATTAATTGATTTTTCTCAAGCAACTTTAGTTAGAACACCCAATTCTGAAGAATTGTTAAAAAGGGATATTAAAAATATTTTACAGTTTTTTAAGAAATTGAACATAAAAGCAGATCCGAAGGAAACATTTTTTAAGATAACAGGTAAAAAAGAATAAAATGGCTAAAGATAACGAAAATCATGATAATTTGGAAGCTGTTCCTGAAGAAGAATATGCCTACGAAATAAAAATTCCAGAAGAAAGGGTTGCCGTACTTATTGGCAAGGATGGGGAAACGAAGAAAGAGATTGAAGAAGAAACAAAAAGTAAGTTAGATATTTCTAAAGAAGGAGATGTAGAGATTAAAGGAAGTGATGGAATGTTACTTTATACTACTAAAGAGATTGTTAAAGCTATCGCGAGAGGATTTAATCCAAAAACTGCTTTATTGTTATTAAAACAAGATTATGCTTTTGAATTGATTGAAATGAAAGATCTTGCCGGGAAGAGTAAAAATACCTTACAAAGGTTAAAAGGGCGAGTAATTGGTAAAGGCGGAAAAGCAAGAGAAGAGATTGAAAGATTAACTGATTGTAATATTTCTGTTTATGGAAAGACAATTGGGATTATCGGGGAGACACAGCAAGTAAGTTTAGCCAGACAAGCAGTAGCAATGTTATTACAAGGCAGCATGCACAAAACAGTATTTAATTTCTTAGAGAAAAAGAAAAAAGAAATGATGTTTGGATAGATTTAAATAATTTGAAATGTTTTAAGGGTCATGTTTCAAAACTTTAATTTCAATAAGAAGGAAGGATTTTTTGGATTAATATGTTTATCATTCACGATTACTTTATTCTGTTTTTCAATTGCTTACTTCATTGAAGCGGCATCATGGTTAGGGGAAGATGGAGGAATCGCTGCCAATTGGTTTACTGGAGGAGGGATAATGTTAGGAATTGGTATAATCTTAATGGTTATCTTTGCTATTCTTATTAAAAAAGCAAAACAACCAAAAACAACAAAGAAACTTGATTTTAACAAACCAAAAAGTATTCTAGGATTAATATCCATCCCCGCAGGCATAATTTTCTTAGTTAATGGCGCCATTTACCGGGCGGAAGGGACAAGATGGTTCTGGGCCGGAGTTAACACAGCTACCGAATGGTATTTAGCAGAATCTTCCCGCTGGTTTACTAGTTCAATGATAATGTTTCTGATTGGGATTGGATTAGTTTGTGGTGGAGCTTTTTTATTAGTAATGCAGTATAGAGAGGGAAGAAGTGTTTAGGTAATTAAAACTCAACTTCCTTCACATCAACAAAATAACCTAAACAAGTAGCTTTGATTGCAGGAACATGGGTTGTAAGTAAAATTAAAGTAGCATCTTCTTTAAGGAGTAGTTCGTGATTAATAACTTCTAATTTAGGATGATTGATGATCCTTGGTTTGTTGATGTAGCCAAGAGAAGTTCCTTTTGGTAAAGGTTTAGTGTTTAAGAGATCTAAATCTGTTCTAAAAACAGCATCCTCTCCAGTATTGGTATCAGAGATAGCTATATTATCAGAATTAACAACAACCCGCTCAGGATGGATTGCCACCCAAACTTTTTTTTGCGGAATAATCTCTCCTGCTTTAGCTTTACCATAAATTAAAACCCGCTGCAAAAGCTCTTGGGCATTAAGATGAGATTGTTCAGCCACGTTTTGACCACATTCAATCAAAAATGATTCGACAAATTGATTGGCCCAACTGATTAACATCGTTAAATCAGTATCTTCAGATAAAAAAGTGGTAAAGTAAGAATAATTTTTGAGATGATGATGGTCTAAATTTGGAGGAGTAATCAGATAAACTGGATTTCTTCCCGTAGTATTATGGAAGTCTACTATTAATTGGGGGGTTTTTTCTTTAATAAATTGTTTTAATTCTGTAACAAGTTCGTTTTGTTCTTCGTTCTTTCCTGGACTTAACCAAATCCGATTCATATCTGACTGATCTGCAGTAAATCTGAGTTCAAAAATCCCGCCGTGTAGTGCTGCTTCGACGTTAGTAAAAACAAAATAAACAGTTTTTTGTAAATGATCTTCTACTCTTAACTTTTTTAACAAATTATGAAACGCGTAAAACCCAGAGGGTTCATTTCCATGAATTAAACTGAACAATACTAACGATTCTTCTCCAGAACCGGCCTTAATAACGGAAGTTGTTCCCAACCATTTAAGAAATTCTTTTGGTTCGAGATTAATTTGTTCAGGAATTTTGGAGAAGTATTGGAGCGGCATTTTCTAGATTTAAATCGAGCACTGGTATAAATACTTTTCTTTAGCTTACCAAAATACTTATAAAGCAAATCCAGATTTCTTTAAAGATGGCCGGGAAGTCCGCAGAAGAATTAGCTAAAAAACAGAGAGATATTTCTATTGCCGAATTTTTTGAAAAGAATCGACATTTATTAGGGTTTGATAATCCGCGAAGAGCTTTAATGACAGGTATAAAAGAAGCTGTGGATAATGCTTTAGACGCTTGTGAAGAAGGACGAATTTTGCCTGAGGTGCATGTTGAGATTATTCAGTTATCAGAAACAAGATTTCGGATGATTGTAGAAGATAATGGTCCGGGGATTGTTAAAGAACAGTTGCCGAAGATATTTGCGAAGTTACTTTACGGTTCAAAATTTCATAAACTTTCCGCAACGAGAGGACAGCAAGGGATTGGGATTTCTGCTACAGTACTTTATGGACAATTAACAACAGGCAAGCCAGCAACAATTTTATCAAAAACTGGAAAAGGAAAAACTGCTCATCTGTTTAAGTTAAAAATTGATACACAAACCAACAAGCCGCAAGTTCTGGAAGATAAGGAAGAAGAATGGGAAGAGAAAAACCATGGAACTAGAATTGAAATTGATATGGAAGGAAGTTATACCAAAGGCCGCCAGTCAGTAGATGAGTATATTAAAGAAACGGCAATTGTTAATCCGCACGCCACAATTATTTACACTAATCCAGAAGCAGAACAGATTATTTTTCCGCGCGTAACGGAAACTCTTCCCCCTGAACCAACAGAAATTAAGCCGCATCCGTATGGAATTGAATTAGGAATGTTAATGAAAATGTTGGAACTGACAACATCCAATACATTACAACATTTTTTAATGTCAGAATTTGTCAGGGTTGGTAGTGGTACAGCAAAACAAATTTGTGAGAATTCTGCTTTGCTGCCAAAAACAAAACCGAAAAAAGTTAGCCGAGAAATGGTAGAACAACTTTACAATGGAATTCAAAAAACTAAAATCATTGCTCCGCCAACTGATTGTATCTCTCCAATAGGAGCGGAATTATTAGAAAAAGGATTACGTAAGGAAATCAATGCCGAATTTTATTGTTCAACCACTCGGCCAGCGTCAGTTTATCGAGGTAATCCGTTTGTGGTAGAGGCAGCGCTTGCTTACGGCGGTGAGCAAAGTGGAGATGATGCAATTAGAGTAATGCGCTTTGCCAATCGAGTTCCTTTATTGTATTTACAAGGAGCATGCGCAATTACTAAATCAATTCAAACAACGGCCTGGAGAAATTATGGGTTGCAGCAAAGTAGAAATTCTTTACCAGTTGGACCCTGTACAGTATTAGTCCATATGACTTCAGTTTGGGTACCGTTTACTTCGGAATCAAAAGAAGCTATTGCTCAATATAATGAAATCATGAAAGAAATTAAGTTAGCATTACAAGAATGTGGAAGGAAGTTAGCTTCTTTTGTGAACAAAAAAAGAAGGATTAAAGAAGAAGGCAAGAAAAGGAGTTACATTGAAAAATACATCCCCCATGTGGCTGATGCTTTGAAAGAAATTATTGGCTTTGATGAAATTAAAAAGAAAAAGCTGGAAGATAATTTATATGAAATATTAGAACATGCCCGAGGAGAATTGGAAGAGATTACAATTGACAATCCGGATTATGATGAAGAGATTGCTAAGATTGGACGGGAAGATAAAAAGAAAAAAGTTGTAGAAGAGAAAAGTGATGATGATGATGATGAAAAGATAAAAGACGCTCACCAAGATAAAAATAAAGAAGAAAAACAAAAAACGTTGATTTAAAATGGTTGCAGAAAATAAAGTTATCAAAAGGATAAAAGAACTGGCTGAAGAGATTTATAACAAGATTAAACTCCACAAACAGCCAGAGTTAGAGATGCCGATTCGTTCTTTAACTAATGTCGAGTATAATGATAAAGACGGATACTTCAAACTTCTAGGTCGGAAAAAAACTCGAACTTTAACCGCTTCAACAATCAAAACTTTCGCTCAGTCATTAAGAATGATGGGTTTATCGAAAGAATTGATTGAATCAAAAGATATTGCCACAAAAAGAGAGGCATATTACGTTTCCAAGAACTGGGGTGAGGCTCGATTTAAAGAACAACCAGAATCAGATACCGTGATGGATGATATTGAAGCGATGATGGAAGTTAATCGGGAGCAGATAGGTTTTATTCCGGAAGAAAAAGGTGGAGATATTGCCGGAAGACTGATTGTGATTGATAAAGATCCAGATACGGGAAAACCAGTCAAGATTGATTGTACTAAGATGGGTACGGGAGCATATTCTGTGCCGAGTTCAGTAGAAGAATTAAAGTTTGAGACGCAAGCTAAATTTATTTTAGCAATAGAAACTGCAGGTATGTTTCAACGGTTAGTTAAACATAATTATTGGAAACAAGCCAATTGTATTCTTGTTTCAATGGGAGGAGTTCCTACTCGAGCTTGCCGCAGATTTATTCGTCGTCTGGCTGATGATAAAAAAATTCCTGTCTATGTGTTTACTGACGGCGATCCTTACGGATTTGGTTCTATTTACAGAACTTTAAAAGTTGGTAGTGGGAATGCTGCACATATTAATAAATTCTTTTGTGTTCCTCAGGCGCAGTTCATTGGAATTACTCCACAAGATATTGTCGATTATAAACTGCCTTCGCACCCATTAAAAGAAGTTGATCTTAAAAAAATTAAAGATTTGATTAAGAATGATCCGTTCATTAAACATCATAAAGAGTGGCAGAAAGCGTTGCAACAGATGGCGAAG
>JAHJDQ010000087.1 GCA_018812355.1 Nanobdellota archaeon
TAATAAAAAAGAAAGTTAACTCACAAATTAATTTTCCATAAGAACTTGCTTCTTTGTGATTTTTTGTTACCATCTCAATTATTTTTTCTGATGAATATTTCACTATGATCATCAATAAACAACCATAACACACAAAAAAACAAACCACAACTCATTCATTTTTTCTCTTTTCTATTCTCCATAGGAAATCAAGGGGATGCACCCCTTCCTGCTTATATGAAAATGTTTAAATACTCAGTTAATACTATTTATGATTAAAAATGGTGCTAGAATCTCTCTTCAATCCTTTTACGGTTAAAAAACGCCCCTGGGAAATGTTTATTGCCGGTTTTGCCTATTCTATAATCGGTTTACTTCTTTCTTATTTTGTTTTTCGGGACTCTGCTGGTCTGTTGATGGTTTTTTTAATTGTTTTAGCAACTCTTCCTCTACTTTATACTACAATCAAAAATGAGGAAGAACTTGATTTAAAGTATGATAAGGAAATTAAATTGTTAAAAGAGCATACTAAAGTACTCATTTTTCTTATTTTTCTTTTCCTCGGTATTACTGTCGCTTTAGCACTTGCTTATGTTGTTTTACCTGGAGAAATGACTACTTCTATCTTTAGTGTTCAACACCAAGCCATTGGTAAAGTTAATGCCTCGATTCAAGGCAATATGATTAAACTTGATCTTTTTTCCCGTGTTTTCTTTAATAATCTCAAGGTACTCTTTTTTTGTATCATTTTTTCTTTTTTATATGGTACAGGAGCAATTTTCATCCTAACTTGGAATGCTTCTGTTGTTGCCGCTGCTATTGGCAACTTATTTAAAACAGAAATTGCTCAAGTTGCTTCTTCTGTCGGTTTTCCTTCTGTTACTGCTTATTTAGGGATTGCCTCAATTAGTTTTTTCCGTTACATGACCCATGGCTTATTAGAAATGGCTTCCTATTTTACAGCTGGCTTGGCTGGCGGAATAATATCCATTGCTTTAATTAAACATAATCTTGAGAATGATAAAGTTTTAGTTGATGCTTTAGATTTAATTTTAATTAGTTTAGGACTGTTATTATTAGCAGGGTTAGTTGAGGTTTATATCACTCCCGCCTTATTTGCTTAAAGAACCTTAACCTTACCAGGAGAAATTTGAAATATTTCTCCATTTTCTAACATTTTTTCAATAATTTGTTCCGTCCCATTTAAAACAGAGTTAGAAATAATCTCTTCAATTAAAACTCCTTCTCCTTGATCAAGTTCGTTAATTATTTTAATTATTTTTTGGACAGGTAAGGTATTATCTTCATCAGCTACTTCATCAATTACTTTTTCAACTTCTACTTTTACATCAACATCGAAAATTTCCTTAACTTCTTTCGCCATTTCTAAGGAACGCACTTTTAACCAAAGCGAATTAATTTTTTTAACAATTTCAGGGGCAAGATATTTTTCCTGGTTATAACTCCTTAATTTTCCAATCACTAAGATAACTTCACCAATTTGTAGTTCCTCTAAAACTGGATCATCTTCAAAATAACGCAAATTAATTTTTCCGCTGCCATCATCTAATAAAATATTAGTAATGTTTCCTACTTTTTCTTTGTTAAGCACAATCGCAAACAAATTTAAACGGTATATTTTTTCATTTTCTGGTGTTAACAAATAATCAGATTTGTTTTCTTCTTCTTTAACAAACTCACCTGCTAGAATATCACTAATTATTGTTTTTATGGCAACTTGCCTCTGGTAACTTGGTTGTTCCATTTTTATAATCTCTGCACAAATCCTCGTTTTGGTTCAAAAATATCGCCTGAACGCCTTAATTTCTCTAACACTTCTTCAACTTTCTCCGGAAGTAGATTTTTTTCTTGGGCCGCTTCAACGATTTGTTCCACTGGAATAATTTTTGCTTGTAACTGTTCTTCTAAAGCATGAATAATTTCTTTAACTACACTAATGCTGCCTCGTTGTGTGGCCGTAATCCGGCTGCTTAGTCGATCAATATCAATCTTACCTGTTTCTGCATCTCGCGCAATTTGATTTAAACAATGGTCAACTAATTCAATCGCTTTTTGGGCATCTTCTTTCGTTACCGTTTTTGCTAATTTGAGTTTAGCTGAGGCTTCTGATAATCTTACTAAAGCCTCTAATTGTCTTGCTGTAATTGGTACGCTTTTAATTCCCGCTTCATCGGCATTGCCAGAATTACGCATCCCAACATAGTATGTTTTAATCTCTTCAATTGCCTCTTCACTAATTTGTGGATTAACCTTTTGCCGAATGTAAGCAAAATATTTTTTTAATAAGTCTGTCGGAATGTCTGATAAGACCTTCTCCGGATTACGGTGCGAACTAAGAATAAAACTGGCCAACTTTTCATCTTTCTCTCTGTTCGGCAGATCTTTTACAGGAAAAATCAAATCGAAACGGTTAATTAAAGTTGGCGGTAGATTAATTTGATTGGCAATTAAATCGTAAGGGTCAAATCTACCGAATTTAGGATTTGCTGCTGCTAATAAACTTGTTTCACATCTTAACGTCGCTTGAATATTCGCTTTAGCAATACTAACTTGCTGCTGCTCCATTGCTTCATGTAAAGCCGATCGATCTTCCTTACCCATCTTGTCCATCTCGTCGATAATTGCAAAACCTCTATTCGCTAAAACTAACGTTCCTGCTTCTAAACTCCATCCTCCTAAAAATTCATCTTTAACTACTGAAGCGGTTAATCCGGCTGCAGTATTGTGACATATAATTCCTCCAAATCCAGCAACAAAATTTTCAAATCCTTTTATAGAAACATCGTAAACATAACTATTTGTTGATTTTACTCTTTTGATATTTTTCACTCTACAATAACCAAAATCACTTTCACTTAAAAATTTGCAATTATTTAATTTGTGATATAATTTTTTCCCTTTATTGGTCAAATAGATATATTTTGTTCTTCCTCTTTTAATCCCAATGTACAACTTCGGATTTTTTAAGATGTAATTCATTACGATTTTTGGATACTTTTTTGTTAATACTGGTCCGCTCACCCCTTGATTATTCCCTATGAACAAAATTCTTTCAACTATTTTTTTATGGCTGATTCTTTCCCAATTAAAACGACAGTATTTTGAGGAAATAATACTCTTACAATGATCGTCTCTTATTTCTTTATCAAGGGCCGTCAAAGGAATGCTTTTGTATTGGTGATTATATTTTTTATTTGGGTGGGGGGCTTTCAAGTCATATCTTAAACCTTCAGCTTTAATTACTCGATTGGCTATTTTTCTTGGCCTGGTGTCCTCTCGTTTATTACAACTCGCAATAATATTTTTACTTAAATACAAATATAAAAGGTCAGACATTAACCCTTCCGACTTTGTTACTCCTGCATCTCCTTTGATATACGCTCTTATAAATTCTTTTTGAGATTCCCGCTCCATGTTGAAAACAATGTCGGGTATTCTCTTTTCTTTAGCACGTTTTCCATAAGTAGATCCTAACCATCTTTTGAACTTATTGTGGATTTCCTTTCCATGTAAAACAACAGTAATTCCCTTGTCCCTTTTTTTGTAAACTCTCGGCATCTTATCAAATAATTTTTTAGAACAAATTTCAATATCTTTAACGATGGCTGCCTCTTTTTTATGCAGAGTAAACTGAATTTGGTAAGAGCCGTCTTTTGACCTGGCGTTACCTTCAGCAATAAAATAACCTAGCAAGCAGGCTATACTTTTGTTCTTAATTTTCCCTTTGTGTTTAATTGTTGAAGGTATGATCACGGTGTCACCTTTTTTTAATTTTGATGCCTCTTTACAGGTCAAATTCCCTTCTTCTACATCAAAAATACTGTGATCGCCAGTAACAACTACGCTTCTCCCAGTTTCTAATTCAATTTCATAAAGTAATTCTTTCGTCTTATGTTTATACCCAAAATCAATTTTTTTCCATTCTAATTTTAATGTTTTGGGATTGAAAGCTAGGGTTCGAAAATCCTTCTTAAATGGAAGAAAAACACCTTCCTTATCAACACAATTTTCTTCTACTAAATCACCAATTTTCTTAATTTTGACCAATCCTTTTTCTTTGATCATGATCGGTTCTTTGTAGTCTAATGAAGCTCCTTTTCCACTAGTAAACCTTGCTTTCGGTGCGACCACTGAAATTCTCTTTAATAACTGACTTTTTCCAGAATTATGGCAAACAATTCCATTAGCAATAAAACATTTTGATTTTGGAACTTCAAAATCATAAACATCAATAATTTCATGAGCTTCAATTAAAGCAACTTTTTCATATCTTTGCGGGACTTTTCTTTTTTGTTGGTCACTTTTTTTCTCAATTTCTTCCAAAGTCTTTGCTAATTTTTTAATTTTTTTTTCAGAAACAAAGCCAATTTTATCAGCAAACAGTTTAATCTCCCTACTTCTTCTAATACTTAAATTATCTTCTATAATTCTAGATTGAATTCCATAATATAATAACAAAAGTTGAACGCCTTTTAGCAAGTCAACATATACGGATTTTAATTGTACAGATGTTTTCCCTCGCCCTGTACTAAAAGTACATCCGTCTGCTTCAAACAACCAACTTAAGAATTTGCTAATTACATCAAGAGGGCTCTCAAAAATCACTTTTGGAACTCTTTTTTCTTTGAGGAAAGATAGATTAGAAGCAATTAGTTTGCTGTTAATCTCCATTCTGTACACAGGCATTGAAGAAATAAATGTTCTTATTTGCGTTTTGTTTTTGTCAATGATTGTTTTTTCCTTAGTTCCTGAACCTTTGTACATATAGACATTGGTATTAAACAAGTCTTTCCAAAGAGTTTTTAGTTTTGGAATAAGATCTTTTTCTTCTTCGTTAATATAACAAGCTACCCTATACCCATTGGGGTGGATATTGCCGTCTCCAAGTATATAACCATAAAGGCTAGCTAAGTTTGGAGTTACACGTTCTGGGAGTTTAATACTTTTTTTAAGAGTATGTGATTTAGTTTTTAATTTTGTAAACTGGTTTTTTTTGTATGCTTTAATATGATTTGGAATTCTCGGCATTACTCTTATTTTTTCTCCAATCATTAATTCGTCCGCTCTTTTCCAGCCTTCTTTAGTTAGAAATGGTTGATTATAAGTACAAACCACGGATTTTCCAGTTTCTGTTACTAACTTTAAAGTTGCCTGATTTTTATAAATTTGGAAATTAGAAGTATAATCATAAGGTAAATCTTTCGGCCCTTTTCTTATTTTAGTAACTAATTCTTTTAATGGTTGAAGATGTTTTTTACCTAAACTTTGAATTGGTTTCATTCCTTTATGATAAAGAGAAATCATTGAACTCCCTGCAATACATCCCGGATCACCAATTAACAAAGTATGGATATCTCCTCTCGTAATCGCACCATCCGGGCGAACTTTTCGACAACCACCAGCTAATTGTAACACTAACGCTTCTTTAATTTTATCATGACCATAAATAGAAGGGGCAATACTTTTTGCTAAAAGATGTAAACAATTAGGCGCATGGGCAATTTTTTCAATCTCTACTTTTTCCTCTGGTGTGAGGAGCGTGTTTGACATATCATCTTCTAATGGTTCAATAAAATTAGCTTCAATAATTAAATCATATTTGGTTGACCTTCCCCCTGTTCTTAATGTAATCGGCACTTCCGTCACCCAGCCAATAACTCTCACTCTCGCTCCAGGATTACTTCTCCGTTCAGAAAGCGGAGAGACTAAATCATCTTTAAGAAAAACATTCATCCTTTTTGACTGCGCTCCATCTAAATTGTCCGGTGATTCTTCCAAGACTAAGCCTTGCCCATCAACTAATTCGCGCGAGATTTCTTTAAACTTACCTTTCCTTCCACAACCGCATCTTGTCGGTTCTTTATACTTCGTATCTAATTGTAATACTGATAAAATATTTCCACAACTGGGACATTCAAACTTAGCCGTTTTCACGTGCGGTCGGACATCCGATTTTTGCCGCACGATTCCTTCTACTGTGATTAGTTTGGTTAAATTTTTACTTCTAATCTCGCTAATCATAATTGTTTGCGATTCAGGAAGATTTTTTAATCGAACCGTAAACTTGGACAATTTTTTAGGCAAATCAAATTCTTTTATTGCCAATTCTGCCGCTTTCAACAACTCTTCTGGATTTTCTAACAATTCTTCCGAAATCTCGCTGTTAAACTTAATTAATTCAGAAAAATCTAAAACAATGAACGAATGACCTTTTCTTACTGTTTCTAAGAGTTGTGGGTAGTAGTTTTGTTCAATAAAGTCCCGAAAAATCTTAATCTGTTCATCTACGTCCATCTGACCCCCCTAAATTTTCAGTGAGTTAGTACTATATAAAGATTTATATTGAAAAAAAGAAGTAAAAAATTACTCATTAAGCAATTTTTTTAGGTTTTCAATTAACTTATCCGTCGCTTCATGCACTTGCTGCTCAGTTTTTGTTCCCGTACAAACAATTTTTCCATTACTGAAAAGCAAAAAAGTAGCATTAGTTCCTTTCAACTTATGTACTAATCCAGGAAACTGTTCTGGTTCGTATTCAGTATAAGGTAGCTTTACTCCTAATACATTTAAGTTTAAATCCATTCCGATAGAACCAGCCGCAACAATGTTCTGCACCGTAATTTCCGGTTTAATTGTAACAATAATATTTAATTTCTTTAGACTTTTAATAATACTCAAGATACTTAGATCGACATCAGCCAGAGTTCTCGCTCCCGTACAAACAACTTTTCCTGAGCTAAAGATTAAGGCACTTGTTTTCGGGTCTTTTATTCTTAAGACTAATCCGGGAAATTGTTCGGGATTATATTCAGTATTAGGTAAAGTAGCGGCCATTTTCTCTAACGGCACTTCTTTTTCTAGAGCGGTAGAGACAACGATATTAACAATTTTAATTTCTTTCTTTCCCCAATTTTTAGAATTTTTTTTAGGATTTTTAGTTACTGCTTTTTTTGCCATTTAGTAGTACCCCCTACACTTGATTCATTTATAAATAGACAGTTCCTTTTTAAACGTTTCCTTTATAAACAAACTTTTCCTCTATTTAGTGGTGAATATAGTAAAATTCAAAAGTGAGTGATACCGCCTAGAGTCTTTATCTAGCTATACGTCTAGAACGCAAGAAAATGAACAAAGATTCATTTTCTGCGCAGAAATAGAATAATCTTTTCTATTTCTTGCGTTAGAATCGGTCGCGATTACCGAATTAATGGCTCTCCAACCAGACTCGCCGTATCACTCACAAAAGAAGTATTTTTAAGAACAAATTATATAAATAGACAAATTCTCATAGTTATATGCATAATTACATCATTATCAAAGAAAAAAACAAGAAATCTTTGTTAAAAAAAATAAAAGAAGCCCAGAAAAAAAAGTTAACCACAGTTTATGCTGTTTCTTCCGAAGAAATGCTCCGTTTTGCTTTGGAGAAGAGTAATATTGACATGATTATGGGAATGGAACAGATTAATCCACGTGAACATACTCATTATGTTCGTTCAGGATTAGATCAAGTTACTTGTAAAATAGCTGCTTTGCGTGAGAAAGTAATTGCTTTTGATTTTGTTGATCTTTTAGAAAGTAAAGATTTAGGTAAATTAATCGCCCGGATGAGTTTTAATTTGAAATTATGTCGGAAGTATAAAGTTAAAACCTTATTCTTTGACAGTTCTGGCAAGTATGCCGAGAAAGACTTGGCTGCTTTCTGCCGAGTTTTAGAGAAAAGCTAATAATTAAACTTTCTTTCATAGTTTTTATGGTCAAACCATTCAATAATAATAGCAAGGACAATCACTTCACTATTTGCTACAGAATAAAGAAGTCTCCATCCGCTTGGAAGATCGTATTTCCATAAATTATCAATTGCATATTTTTCAATGTAAACTTTCGGAATTAGTTTTTTTGGAACTTGAGTTGCACAAAAAGCATCTTCCTCAATATCGTCTAAAGCTCTGTTAATCCATTTGTATAATTTTTGATCTTCCGTCTTAGATGTTTTTAGTTTCACTAAAGTTTCTTTTAGCTTTTCTTCTGCAAATTTGATCTGAGCTTTCATCTCGATAACTCCGGTCTAGCTAAATATTTTTTAACTAGTTCTGGGTTCCAAATCCAGCAAATTTTCCCCTCTTTATCAACAGCAATTTTATTTGAATCTGAAAGATAGTCAAAAATCACTTGAAATGTTTGATACATCATTTTTTTAGGTAAATGTTCCCACAAACTTCTCTTTTTGAACTCTCCACCATGCTTTTTGATAAATTCCTCTACCATTAGAACAGTATCTAGCTGAGGGTAGTGCAAAATTGATTTCATTATCTGTGCCATGTTATATAAGTGTATACAACAATTAATATATAAACTTTTCGGTACTATTCTTTAAATTATGGACTTAGAACTATCTCCAGAAACAAAAAAGATATTGAAGCATCTAGGAAAGAAATTAAAGAAGGTAAATTTGTTCCCTTAGAAGAACTTTAAAATGACTTCGTTTTCTGTTGTTTTATCCCTTAAGGCTAAATCTGAGTTAAACAAGTTATCTCCAGAAATTCAGATTAGAATTATTGCTGATCTTGTTAATAGCCAAAGAAGAATAGAAGTTACAAAAATAGGTCACAGAAAAAATATTTACAAAAATTTAAGCTAGTTCTAATTATTTCTTCCGTAATCTTTATATATTATTTGACTTCTGAGTATTAGTATAGGGGTATAGAGGAGGATTTAAAATGGTTATTGATAATGTAGTAAGTTCTGTTAAGAATGTTGTTAAAAAAGCTGCTGTTCCTATTGTTGCTGGTTATAGCGCTTTAGTAATGGGTGTTGCTGGTTGTGGAGATACCAATATTTACAATGACGGTGATGGCAATAATGGTGGAAATACTTGCGCAACAGCTTGTCAACAAGTGATTTATTGTTGTGATACTGGACAAGAAGATGCTAATCTCTGCACAAATTTCAACAATTCTCCAGATTCTTGTGTGGATGAATGTCAAGATGATCCTTGGAGCCAAGCATTTATCGATTGTTTATCCACTAGTTGTTCGTTTTATCAATGTGAAGATAATTTTAATTAACTAAACATCTTATTGAACCATTGTTTTGACCAAAAAGTATATAAGTCTATTTTATTTCTTTTTATTTTATAACTATGGATAGTAAAAAAAGAGGGGTGTTGGTAGTTCTAGTTCTAGTTCTCTTTATTTTTAATAGTTTAAGTGTTTTAAGTTTTACTAAATACGAAGATGTAGAATGGTATGGTGATTGTGATGATCCAGTAGAAGAAGAGTGTAATGCCATATTAAAATTAACAAGTTATATTTCTTCTTTTAATAATTATGAAGGTCGCGGTGCTTGCGGACAAAAGGATGGAAAAGAATTACCAAAAAGTTTTCCATCAAGTATTGCTAATGGAAATACTGGTTGCTATTTACAAATTGTTGAAGAAGAAGTTTCCGAAGATTGTGGTTGGGCTGCTTTGAAAATAGGTAGTGTTGTCGGATATACTATGATTAGAGCACTTCGTTTAAAAAATTGGTTGGCTGATTCCGATAATGATGATGATGACGACGCTCGTGATTTAATTGACAAAAAAAGTTTTATGATTCGCGGAGGATCATACGCTAACGACGAATTAATCTGTGATACTGATGAACGTTGGACAAGATGTTCTCCCGGTTTTCATGGAGAAGCAGTTAGCTGGGAAAGTGAAAAAGTAACGACAACTTTCGTCTGTCTTCCAAATATTGTCGGGGCTAATATCTGGATGAACATTGAGGATATTGACGAGACTGTTGATCGTGATGAAGATGGTGATCCTGATTATAGTGATTGTGCTCCTGACGATGGAAGAGTGCACGGCGGGTTTGCTTGTGCGATGGATTATAATGTATTAACTGATTCAGAAGTAGAAGCAGAGGTAGAGTATGAAGAATGTGATACTGTTGCCGATTGTGATCAATTCCCTTATGAAGCAAAATGCGATGAGGATAAAAGTTGGTGTCAATACAATTTTTGTCTTTCCAATCCAGCAGACGAAATTTGTGGAGACGGTATTGATAATGATTGTAGTGAAGATTTAGAAGGAGATGCTGTTTACGATCTTGGTGATGATGACGATTGCGATTTAGAAGAATATAAACATTCTTGTGAAAATTTCTGTTTATCAGACGATAATCATTGCAGCTGGATCGAGACAAATAAAGAAAATAATTGTTGCGGTGATGACGGTTTAGAAGATCTTGGTGAATTAGAGGAAGGTTTCGATGAGGATGCAGGTAATTATGTTTGTTTTAACAAAGAATTAGTTGGAAGAGAAGAAACAGAATTTCCCGAATCGGTCTGGCCGAACGAACCCGGTCCTTTGGGTGAGGATAATCGTTGTTCCGGACAATGGTGCTGGGTTAATGCTTTAGGTGATGCTAAATTTAACATTTATACAATTAACAATTACTTCTCTCCACCTTATGACATTGTTTCTAACGGTGCGGAATGGTATCAGTGTCAAGCAGAAGGTCCTCTACCAAAATTAGAACTTCCTCCTGATCCAGACTCCGATATTACTGAAATCAAAAAGAACGCTAATCGTTTTTATTGTTACCAAGAAGGTAATCACTGGAGTTGGGCAGAATGTGCCGGCACTCCCGATGTAGAAAGAGGAAGAATCAATCCTGGAATCAAAGGTCGTTATGGGGGAGAGGGCTTGTACACTTTACCACTAAAAGTAGGCGATGAGATTCAACCAGAAATAACTGATCCTGAAATTTATTTAGATAGTCGTAAGTACGAAGATTTCTACGGAGATAATTACTTATTTGACTTTAGCGGGTATGATTATTTCAATTTTATGGTTAAATTTCCTGGAGAAATTAATCCTCCAGTAGATGTTAGATTAGAGATGTATGGGAGGGATGGAGAAGAATTATATTTTGATAAAGATGTTCTTAGTTACACCACCAATAACCCTTTCTTTACTGACAATTTTATGCATGTGCAAGTGCCTATTCCTTCTGATCTGCAAGGAGTTGGTTTTATTAAGCTTAAAGCCGAGCCTACTGCAATGGACATGACCGTCAGAAATGTTTACCTTAGTAAAGAGAGCCAGGACCAACTTTGTTCTGGTCAAGATGCTATTGAAGAATCTTCCTGGCTTACTGACATGGATCAAGCCGATCCCCGAAAGGAAATCGATGGCGAGCAATTATGTACAGAATTATTTGGTTTGGAAGCTTGGCTCGGTGACGATGAAGAAGTTGATCTTCCGGAAGCTAGTTGCTGTGGAAACACAAAATCAGAATACTATGCTGGCAGTAGCGATCCTTTAGGTGAGAACGAAACTAATTACGGCTGCTGGAACTCGCAGCCGCTCGCTGATGGCGAAAGAATAATGAATGTCGAGTATGAAGTTGAGTATGTTAATCAAGAGATTGTTTTGGATTATCCTGAAGAACCTTTTGATGTTACTTTGACAATGCAATCAGAAGCTACTGAGGCTAGTGATACTAATGGTGACTCAGGACCAACCTATTCTTGTCCTGAATTTGTTTGTGGTGCAGAAGTGGCTGTTGGTGGTTGCTCACAAGTATTTAATGATGGATGTACGGGTGTAACAAAAACAGGGCCGGGAGAAACTTGTACAGTGAGCTACGAATTTTGCTCCGTTTTTGGTGGTTGTACCTTGGAAAATAAACCTTTCATTTGTGAAGACACAGTTTATCAGATTAATGAAATCTCTTTAGAAGAAGAAACTCTTTACGAAAACAAAATTATTAACTTTAATAATCCTCCACTACTTATTGATGAGCTAAAATTAAACAAAAATGATTTTGCTTCTTTGACTTGCACTGAAGGGTATTCTCCTTGTCCAGGGGAAGAAGAATTAGTCACTTCCGGTTATGTTCGGGTTGTTAGTAATAATCCTAACGTTGATGTTTATCTAACCACATTTTATGACTTAAGTAACCAATTGGAAGAAGTTACTTATCAAGATTTTTTTCAAGATAAAACTACTTTTTACATTATGGCGGAATTAAACGAAAACTATCAACCCATAAAAACATTTAACCACGAAAACCCAACGAACACTTACACTCATTCCTGCAACCAAGATGAATGTTTATTCCCACTACCAGGAGAACCCCCTTACACCGTTACTAATCTCCATCCAGACCTTTATGATCTTTACTTCGTTACGGAAGAAGGTGAACTTCCCATCAACCAAGAAGCAACTACTGACCTCTCTGCCAACATCAAAGCAAAAAGAGTTGCCCAACAAATCATCTATAACTATCCAGAAGATGATGATCCACAATTCTACGGCTGTCAAGCTCCTGCTTACTTAGAAGAAGCGACAGACTATTTAGTTAATCAACCTTATTGTTCATACAAATCAGGAAAATTCTGTGCCTTTAGCACTCAACATCAAGAAGAAAGTGGAGAAATATTCCCGACGATAAATTCCTGGAGCGATGAACCTTTAACGATGGTCGGTTATGAAAGTGTTGAGTTAACCACGGAAAGCATGGAAGATTTCTATAATCGGATCGAACTAAACTTAAAACCATATACTGAAAACCAAGACAGAAACTTTACTTCTATTGCTCTACCAACTAGAAACATCATTTCTAATGCTGAGTTCAAACCAAAAGGCAGCAAAGAAGTTCCCCACTGGGAATTTGAAATTTCTGCCAGAGACGAAGAAGATGCGCTAGAACAAGTTGACCGCGGCTATAAAGTTATTCTTAACCAAGACGAAATTTTACGTTCCGAACGAATCGCCATTCCCCAAAACGAAACTTTACATTTCTCTGCTAACCTTAGCTGCCAAAACACAAAAATAACTCTCAGTGATAAAGATGGAACAGCAACTGAACCAGAATCCTTCACCAATATTTTCACTGACAATAACACTGCTTTAAGTATCGAATTTACCGGCCCCTGCCAAATTTATCAACCACTACTTCAACTGCTCGACGATTTAGGACCAGTAAACTATTACAAAAAACCATACCAACAAGCCGCTGAAGATGATCCCAGAGCAGGCATCGCTTGCTGTCCGCAAGATTTCTGCTGGAACGGCTACGCTTGTGTTGAACCGATGACTGACTTAGCTTACTTAGTCGAGCACATTAAATCAGGACGAGATTACCGTTGCGTCCAAGGAATTTGGAAATACCAACCAGTAAAATTCGACTGGAACTTTGATCAATGGGGTTTTTGCAGTACAGAAGAACAATGTTTTGTTTCTCCTGACGGCAGTTCCGAAAATACTGTACAAACTTTTTACGAAGGGCAAATTCCTAACTGTATTGAAAATAAAGAATATCTCTTCGACCATTACTGTGACCAAGGCAATTGGTCTTCCCGGACAAAATTTTTAGCGGGCAGTTTAGTTGAAGTTGCCGAAGATACTGATTATATTTTGTACTGTGCACCTTACCAGAACGCTCTCCCATTTTTCCGGGATGATCATCAACTTATTTTAGGCGGAGAAAATCTTGTCCCTTTACAATCAACCCTCACTTTAGGAGAAGCCATCACTGATAGTCAAGAACCAGAATATGTTTATACTTTCCTGGCGAGCGTCGACGAAAATCTTATTTCCCAACAAGAAAATACCCGCATCAATAACATCTGCCTGCTTAAATATAAGAAAAGCGGCACTTGGAAAACTGCTTTAGCAACCACTTTAAATCTGCCCATCGATAATGAAGATTCTTTCCTCAATGCTTTGTTTGAACCACAGATTTCTTTAGATGTGATAACCAGTGGAGAACTTTGTGAAGAAGCAGAAAATGGTTTTGTTAAGTGTGATTTAGATTCCTTAGGCAGACCTGGAGAAGATTTATGGTACTCGCCAGAATTAAACGCAGTTGTTTATGGTAAGAACGGCTTAGTCGTCAGATCAGTCTGGGGCACGATTACCGACTTTTTCAGCAATCTTTTTGGCGGCGAATCAGAACTTTCTGCAGAAAGAAATTTTGTTAATGAAGCGCAAAATTTCCGTGATTTATACTTATTCAATACAGAAAACAAACAAATCCGTGCTTTAATGGAAATTTTTCCAAATAATCAAACTTTAGTCGCCGAATATGAAGGCTTCCAAACTCCATTATGCGAATATGTCCAATCCAATCGTTTAGCTATTCCTGAATTCCAATTAGAACTATTAGAAGAAGTAGAAGGACGTGCTAAACTTGCCTGTACAACTCTAAACGAAACGCAAAGAATCGAAGCAGTCGGTTCAAGAGAAGGGTTACAATTCTTATGGCCACAATTGACCAGTAAATTAAGAATCGCCGAATAGAAAATTTATTAAGATAATGATTTTCTTTAGATAATAATGACCCGAAAAATATTCTTGATGCTTTTTATTTTATTATTGTTAATCTCCGGATGTAATAATGGAACTTCACAACAATATGAAACTTGTGTAGAGCTGTGTAAAGTGCACATGCTTCCTTATCAAAGTCTTACTTTTCCTGAACTCTATGATGAACTTTATACCACAAACTGTGAGTTGCTCTGTCAAGAAAAACAGAGTGAGGGAAAGGAAGCTCTTACTGAGCAGATTAATATTTTTAAAGAAGCAATTAAAGATAGTAAAAAAGATGCGGAGTTAAACTTTTAATTTAAAAAATAATCATCTTTCTCATGATGATGGTCTACTAAATAGAAAATTTTATTAAGTTCAACAATTTACCTAAGAGAATAACAGAGATAGTTAGCTATGGATGTTAACTCGAGTTCTGTCGCCGGGCGCTGGCGTTTTTTTTACTTACTTTTCCATAATCCATGTAAATTACAGTAAGCTCTTGCAGTAACACCTTCATGACTACTAAGATTAAATTCAGCTTGAGGCTCTTCGCCTGGCTTTAGATAGCACGAAGCAATAA
>JAHJDQ010000088.1 GCA_018812355.1 Nanobdellota archaeon
TATTATATGGTTTTATGTAATGTATGCAATGAAGGAATGAAAAATAAGGATATTAAAGTCATCACTTTATTAGATAGGGTTAAAGGAGCGAACGAAAAAGAAAAGAAAGAAATATTTAAGTATTTAAAAGAACTATTTAGAGAATAGAAATATTTAAATAATAGATGTTAATTGTATGTTAATTGTGGTGGAAAAATGAAAGTGATATCATTGTTTTGCGGAGCGGGGGGAATGGATTATGGCTTCTTAAAAGCAGGCCATACTATTGTTTGGGCTAATGACCACGATAAAGATTCTCTTGAAACATACCGAAATAATATTTGCAAAAAGTTTAATCTTCCAGAAAATCACGTTGTCTTAGGTGATATAGAAAAGATAGACACAAAAGATATACCTGATGGAGATATAGTAATTGGTGGTTTTCCCTGCCAAGGCTTTTCTGTTGCTAATACATATCGTCATGTAGGAGATGAAAGGAATAAACTATATCTTGAATTATTAAGAGTTATTAAGGAAAAGAAGCCAAAATATTTTGTTGCTGAAAATGTTCCCGGGCTTTTAAGTATAGGCAAGGGAGAAATAATCAAGATCATTATGAAGGACTTTAAAGAAGCGGGTTACAAAGCGCAATATAAAGTCTTAAATGCTGTAGATTTTGGCGTTCCACAAAGTAGAAGAAGAGTAATTATTTTGGGAACAAGAAATGATGTTGATAAAAGAATATTTCATCCACAACCAACCCATTTTGAAAGTTCCAATGTGAGTATTTCTGGCAAGAAAAATAATTCTTGGAAAACTGTAAAAGATGCTATAAGTGATTTGCCGGAAGAACCAACAGACAAAATCCCGAATCATCAAGGCACAAAGCATAAAGTAAAAATTAATGGACACATAGGGAATAGAGCCACAAAATGGGACAAACCATCTCCTACAATTGTTGGGAGGGGAGGAGGAACAGGAGGACCAGTAATCATTCCCCATCCTAACCTAAAAAGAAGGATGACTGTTAGGGAAACCGCGCGCTTACAATCATTTCCTGATGATTTTATTTTTTATGGTGCTGTTACTTCGCAATTTAGGCAAATTGGAAATGCAGTTCCATGGCCTCTTGCTTATAATGTTGCAAAAGAAATTCCAAAATGAAGATGGTCGAAGAGGAAAAGAAATTACGGAACATAAAGACGAAAGATATTCTAAATCTCATTAATAAGCTCGACGATGATCAACTATGGCTAGTTTTTGCCGAATCAAAATCATTGTTAAAAAAAAGGAAATTAGTTAGAAGTTCCAATATTGTTGGTGAAAGAGGAGAACATGTAGCAATAAACATATATAATAATACTCCCCACCTACCAAAACTCAAAGCAGCTATTGAAAGCACTCAAAATATTGATGCAATTTCTAATAAAGGAGAACGATATAGCATTAAAACGCTAACTTATCCTCATAGAACCACCGGAGTATTTTTTGGATTGGTCCCTCGAGGTAGTTCGGAGAAAGATGCACAGAAATTTGAGTATTTAATCATAGTTGTCTTAGATAATTTATTACAGCCACTAAAGATAGTTGAAGTGTCATGGGATTTATTTTGTGAGCATAAGCAATGGCATTCAAGAATGAATGCTTGGAATATTTCGCTAACTAAAAAAGTTTTAAGTAAATCAAGAATAATTTATGAGAGATAAAATGGTTGATATTGGAGAATTGATCTTATCGTCTGTACTGGCGACAATCGTTAATATTTTTGTGGGAATAGCTTTAACTTCTGTTTTAGTTGAGTTTGGTCTTGACAATCTTGTTTCCACTATTTGGATGCTCTTGATGGCAGGAATTCCCCTAGAGGTTCTTGTTGCATTAGGAATTATAAAAAATATCTCTTAAGTCCCCCTAGTTTTAATTAAATCTAAAAAATTTGGGTGAAGCGTCAGCGTAACCGTTTAGTCAATGTTATACTCAGTTTCAATTGAGTTTTTTTCTTTTTAGACGACTAAACGAAAGTGACAATGGAAAGAATCTTCGGAAATTCACGCAGAGAATGCACCTGCAAGGCGAGAAAAATATTTTGGCTAACATCTTTTATCTGCATATACTTCGTTTTAACAAAGAA
>JAHJDQ010000089.1 GCA_018812355.1 Nanobdellota archaeon
ATCTTTTATTGAAGGGGGAAGCAACCAATTTTGTTCTTTAGAAGTTTTAATGTATGCCATTTGTCAAATCACCTCATTTTGTCGACGTAGAAAGGATAATTTAGAACTATTTAATACTTGCTAATTATGACCCAGCCTGTCCCGTTATGTGCAATCGGATTTTCACTAATTTAATTCTTCATTATACGAGTCGAGAACATTATTAAAAAATACCTTCCAGGTATTAAGATGTTACTTCGAACGTTACAGTTGTAGTTACTGTATTACTTGCACTATCAGTAACAGTGTAATCTATATGATAAATGCCTAATGAGTAGTCAATGTAACCTGACATACTGTAAATACCATCTCCTGCTACTTTATCAGCACTGCCTTGTAATCCAGACCTTTCAGGGATAAGATCAACAATTCCACCATCGTCAAAAAGTTCGCCTTTATCTAAAGGGATTTCCCTTGTAGTACCAACAACAGAAATAATATCATCAGCACCGTCAGGATCAGAGACTTCCATTTCATGAAGAATGACTGTATTGTTAGGACCAAAAGGTGGAGTTATTTTTGCACTAATAATTACCGGCGGTTCATTAGTTTCATATACAATTCTCTTTATTCTAACCAATGCTTCATTACCAGTTACTGAAATTAAAGTTACAGAAATATCATCTTCTCCATCACCATCTACATCAACAGTTTTAGTCTCACCAACGTACAGCGTTACTGTAATAATTTGTGACTCAATTGTTAATATTACTGAATCAACATTAATCGTATCCACTGAAATTTTATGTGGTTCTTCATTAAGTTTAAAATCAATTCCTTTAGATAAATTCATAGTTACATCTGTATTGTCTGTTGTAATTTCAACTTCTGTTGTGTAGAAACACGTTGCGTTTAATGTATTAGGATTCAAACAAATATCGTTTGTACTAATATCATTGTCACTACAATCTAAATTAGCGCAACACACATAATCGTTGCAGGTATGATTTAATGCGTATTGACAACTACTGCACACTAATTCTTGACATTCGTGATTTTCACAAATTTCATCATTATTACAGTCACCATTTACACAACATTCGTAATCTTTACAGACACGATCTTCAATATATTGACATTCTCCACAACCCAATACAGTACATTCATGATCTTCGCAAATTTCTTCATCACTACAATCACTATCTGTACAACAATCATAATCTTTACAAATATGATTTTCTAAATATTGACATCCTTCACAAATTGGCTCTAGACATACATTATTTTCACATGTTTGTTCTCCTAAACAGCCAGCATCTAAACAACATGTTTCTAGAGTTTCACCTTCTTCAACAATGCCGTTACCACATATTGACCTTGTAAAAAACCAATGAACAAAAAAAAAAGAAATTATAATTATAATCACAAAAATAATTGAAATAATAATTAGCTTTTTATTAACAACATGTTTAGGTCTGTTTGCAAAATTTATAGCTTCATTAACTTCTTTTGGATCATAACCTTGTTGAACTAAATATGATGATAGTTGCTGAGAAGAATAACCTTGTGCTTCTTCGGATTTAATATAATGCAATAATTCTTTATTCACCATCTTTTTTAGAATATAATAAATGTTAATTAATAAAGTTTACTTCTTTTTTTGTGTTTTTGCTTAACAGCAATATTTACTATATGTTCCCGACTCTTAAAAACTACTTTGCAAAATACAAGTGAAAATCCGATTTGGAGCTAACGCTTCATCCCCACATAAAGTGGGGAGAACTTAACATCGTTAAGTCTAATTTTTCCGAAACAGAACCTAATTTCCCACCCAAAACCTTTATAAAGTAGATACTCCAATATATAGATAGGTAGTAGTGGTAGGAAGCTTACGCAGACTAGCATTTCGTTCGTCGTGGGGTTGAGCATAGCGAAACCTCACTTGAGAGCATTTGGCTCCAAAGGTTTGCCGAACGAAGTGAGCGCAAAGGTTTGTGAGGAAAGTCCGCCCACCAAGTATCAAGTCACTCATCGCAAGGTGAGATTCAGAAATGGATATCTCTGGCTCAGAAACGACACGTCCATAACTAAGAATGATATTGGCGAAGCTGTTTGCGAAAACAGTGAGTTAACCCTTTGACGTTGGTTATGGGAACGATGAAACGGCGAATATTGGCTGGTGCAAGTTGTTACAACGCTTAGTAGAATGCTTCTACAGTCTATCCTAATGGAGACTGACAAAAGGCGGCTTATTCCACTCTACCTATTTTTCTTAACAAAAGATATATAAATTATTAATAAAATTAACCAAACATGGCCCGTGATAACAAAATAAGAATGCCCTCAGGACAAGGCGGTTTAACCAGATACTTCGACGAATACAAATCGAAAATAGAATTCTCACCAGGAGCAGTAATCGTTTTAACCATTGTGGTGATGATTATTGTTATTCTCTTACACTATTTTGGTTCCGGATTACTTAGTTAAATAGAGAGTTATATTCTTCAAGATTACAATTATTTTTAATTAAATAGTTTTCACCCAATTCTGTAATCTTCCTATACTTTATATGGCCTTTCTTAAAAACAGATTGAATTAAACCCAATTTTTCCATCTCTCCCAATTCATTGTAAACAGATTTTGAAGATTTACTTGTAGCTTTAATCACATCTTTAATTGTAAAATATCCTTTCTCCTTCTGAAGCATATGAGCATGAATTAAATAATAAGTTTTTCGTAAACCCCGGGGTAATCCAAAAACTTTTTTTCCTTTCATAATTTTCTCTAACTGATTTTTCTTATAAGGGATAGATATATAATTACCACATAGAACATAAAATTTTCTTATATCTTCGTTAGTTTGGATATGTAAGTTCCATAAAGCAGAGACATTATCTTTAGAATCAACAACAATTCTTAAAGGATATAAGTGAGAATTTATGTGATTAAGACGAAGTAATAATTGAATTGAAACAAGAATTAATGGAGGTTGAGAAATAACTTTTTCTTTTAAGTTATTATGCATTTGATTAAAGAATAATAGTTTGGACATTACTGAACTAGGTTTAATCTCTGTCTCTTTACAATTACTAAAAATATATTTCTTTTCTTCGTTAGTCACCTTAATATTAGTACATTGAGTAATTCTAACAGCAGATTTTTTCCTACAAACAGATCCTTCAGTGTCCAAAAACTTTGCCAGAATTATAGCTTGATAATTTTTGTTAGTCTTAAAAACCCAAGAAGGCAGGATCAAATTAGAATTAATTTGTTTCTTTTTTATCCCAATACCACCAAGAAAAAGTAAATCGCTGGTTACTTTATGCCCTTTCATTAGATAAATATTTCCAATTTTCTTAGAATAGGGATTTAAACCAATTCTCTGAAAAGTAGTTATCGTATCTTCAAATAACTTTTTATCTATTGATGAAAATAAAAATTCTTTTTTAAGTGCAGTATCTAAAATTATTCCTATGATTGGTGCCCACTTCTCTTTAGATAAGTCTAATGGTAAGCCATTAACAAACAATGGTACTGATCTTCTCCCAGGACTAATAGAAGTTATGTTCTTTTCTAAA
>JAHJDQ010000090.1 GCA_018812355.1 Nanobdellota archaeon
TCCACTTCGTTCCGAATCCCTCCCACTACGTAGTCGGGAGAACTTAACAGCAACTATGCGATTACGTTCCAGTCGCCACTTCGTAGCTCCTTCCACTCCATCCAAATTTCCCTTCGGGAAACTTCGCATAGTTGCGATGTTGTACGAAATTTTTTTAATGCCTATTTTCATAATGATAGAAATCTCCTCCCCACCAAGGACGCTAATTGACCAGCCAACTTTTCGGCAAGAAGAACTAAATGGATAGCCGAAAAGCTTGTCTTCTGCGCCAAAAATTAGTACGCCTCTCGCAGGAAAATCGCAGGAGTCTACTAATTTTTGTCTCCGTCAGCGTCATGGTGAGGAGATTTCTTAAATTAATGTTAAAACTCTCTGACGGCCTTAAAAAAACTCAAACATTTATTGTTCCTCTCCCCCGTAGCCTACCAAACCAAGAGGAACATAAATCTTTGGGTACCCCCGTTCGCTCTCGCTCACTGAACTCGGGCACCTCGTACAACAGCAACTTTACGTCGTTCACTTCGTTCACTCAATAAAGCTCCAGCTTCGCTTCCGCTTTACTGCGCAAAGTTGCAACGTTAAATACAATATTTTAATCACCTTGGCAGGTACGCTAACGCTTCTGTAAATCTTGTACATTGACACCTTCGCATAGACGAGAAAAACAAAAACGAGGAAATTAAAACTTCCTATAACATTGTCTATGCGGTTCACTTCGTTCTCCCAAATTTTCGCTAACATAAACTAAACGGGGGAGTTCTAAACTAAATAAAAACGACGGGGGGAGTTCCTAAAAAAAAGAAAAAGAAAAAATTTTTAACTTAATTGTACCCAATCTCCTTTCTGATACTCGTAAATATTGTACTCAAGCCTTAAAATCCTATCTTCAAATCCTGTTGAATCAACAACGGTATTCTTCTTCTCGTTTTTGTAAGATTCTAATCCTGCTTTGATACAATCTTTCTCTCCGGGTTCACACTGACTTAAAACATCTTTCAACATAATAACCGAATCATATCCAGTAGCTGCGTAAGTTACTACAATTCCACTAGCTTCAGCATATTCTTTACTATACTTATCAGCAAATTCTGATTTAGCTATTTCTTCAGGATGAACAAAATCAATACTAAGTGTTCCCTCAAGACTTTCTCCTTGTGTTTTTTCTAATTCTGGGAAAATACATTCAGAGGATGTTGCACAGAATAGAGTAATTCCAGATTCTAATTCTCTTAGTTGATCAAACATTTCAACATATTCAAAATCAATTCCAACTGTTAATAATGCATCAACTCCATCCTCTTTAGCTTTTAAGATTAATGTTCTAAAATCAGTATCTCCAAAATTATACCAATACTCTTCAATGTCAGATTCTACTTGTTTTGCTCCTTCAAGACAAAATGTGTTGTAATCAACTCTTGACATTAAAACACCTAATTTTTTGTATTCACCATTATCCTTTGCATACTGAACTAATTGCTTACAACCTTCTAATGAATCAAAGTTAATCTTGAAAGCTAGTGGGTTAGTTGGTAGGATACTTCTTGCAAAAGAGGCATGAACTAATGGAATTCCTGCTTCCTTTGTTATAGGACTCATAACTTGAGCATCTACATGAAATAATGTTACAAAAGCATCAGGATTATTTATATCTAAAATGAATCTTGTTCCAGTAGCAGTTGCTTGTCCGTCCATTTTTCCATCTTCAACAAACATTTTAACTTTCTTTCCGTTAATTCCACCTTCTGCATTAATCTCTTTTACAGCCAATTCCATTCCTTCAACCATTGGTTTTCCAAGATTTGCTCCAGGACCTGAAAGAGAAGTCACAACTCCTATTTGATATTCATCTTTATTTGTTTGAGCACATCCTGCAACAAGAAATAAACTTATAACAAGAACAACTAATAGTGATTTTACATATTTCATTTTAGATACCTCTTTTTAACTTGATTATTATTATTATTATTATGATTATGTTTATAAAGTTTTTCTTTAACCATTTTGTGTTATCACTCTTTTATAAATAGAAGTATTTAAATATTAGCTACTAAATACCTGTAGTAGTATGGATAAAAAGCTGATAGAAAAGTTACAGAATATTGGTCTTACTCAAAATGAATCTCGTGTTTACCTATTTTTATTAGAATACCAAGAAGCAAAAACAGGAATTATTTGTTCAAAACTAAATATTGCCAATTCTCACATATACAGAATTCTTGAAAAGCTTTTGGATAAAGGCCTTGTTAGTTATAAGATTAATAATAATATTAAAATATTTCAAGCAGTAAACCCCGAAAATTTGTACGAACTTTTTAGAGAAAAAGAAGAACAACTTGAAAAAGAGAAGCAAGATTTAAAAAAATTTATTTCCAGTTTGAAAACAATTGAGATAAAAGATAAGAAACAAAACGATTTCAAATATTTTGAGGGAACGATTGGTGTTAGATCAATGTTTAATGAATTTATTCGTAACATGGAAAGCAAATCTACTTGCTACATCACTGCTGCTCCAATTGCATTTGAAAAATGGAATGCATTTTTTCACGCTGAATTTCATCCTCAAAGAATCAAGAAGAAAGTTAATCTTCAACTCATAGTTCCCCTCAAAGTAAAAAAGTTTGGGGAACAAAAAGAGAAATTAAAACATGTTGAAGTAAAATATTTTGATATTGACCTTGACTCAGAAATAGGTATTAGTGGCAATTATACATACATTTTAAGTTACGGAGATAAGCCTTATGCATTATTAATTAAAGATAAAAAATTTGCAAACACACAAATAAACATATTTAAAATGTTATGGGGTAAAGCAAATGTTTATTAATTTGTTAAAAATAGTTTCAAAGAGGATTGAAAGATGTCAGTAATATTACAACTTATTTTTAATGGACTAATAGCTGGTGCTATTTATTCTCTTGTTGCTGCCGGGTTTTCTCTGATATATTCTACAAATAAATTCATTCATTTTGCACATGGAGCAGTAGTTGCTTTTTCAGCATACTTCCTTTACTTTCTTTTTTCAATGATAGGTATGAATTTTGGTTTTGCTGTGATTTTAACAATTGCTTTTGCTACCCTTCTAGGTTGGGGAATGAATGTTGTTGTATACAAACAACTTAGAAAGAGAAAAACTTCTTCTGTGATACTTCTAATTGCAAGTTTTGCGTTACTGATCTTATTAGAATCTTTAATCTTAATCTTGTTTGGAGCTACAGTTAAGACAATTGGTTTTATTAGAGCAGCTACAAGCATAGAAATCTTTGGAGCATTCATAACCCCATTACAAATTTTTATTATTATTAGTTCATTAGTTCTACTAAGTTTGTTCCTATTTTTTATGAAAAAAGTAAAAGTTGGTAAAGCTATGAGGGCAGTGTCTGACAATAAAGACGTTGCTGAAATTGTTGGGATTTCTTCAGAAAAAATTTATTCATTAAGTTTCTTAATAGGTTCAGGTATTGCGGGTATAGCAGGTATACTTGTTGCTTTAGAGCAAAACCTTCAACCGATGATGGGAACTAACTTAATGATTAAAGGTTTCGTAGCGGCTGTTATTGGAGGGATTGGAAGTGTTCCCGGTGCGATATTAGGAGGTTTTTTTCTTGGTTTGTCTGAAAATATTGGTGTTTGGTTTTTACCTTTAGGATATAAAGATGCAATTGCCTTTGTAATTTTGTTTATTTTCCTTTTGTTTAGACCAAAAGGAATTTTAGGAATTAAAAAGAGGGAAGAAAAATGATAGATGCATATTTCACCCATTTGCTAATCCTAATAGGAATTTATCTGATTCTTACTCTCTCTTTACAACTTGCAATAGGTTACACTGGGCTTCTTAACCTTGGACATGTTGCTTTTTATGCTATTGGAGCATATACTTCTGCTTTATTAGTTCTAAGCGGAGTACCATTTATAGTTTCTTTAATCTTAGCTGGAATTGTTGCAATGTTTTTTGGTTTTATATTATCCTGGGGAACAAATAAACTAAGAGGAGACTATCTTGCATTAGCTACGTTAGGTTTTAGTTTTGTAATTTATAATATATTATCAAACTGGATCTCTTTTACAGGAGGTCCTTTGGGAATTGCAGGCATTCCAAAACCATCATTATTTGGAATAAGTTTCTCTTCAAATTTTTCATTCTTCATTTTAACTTCATTTATTGCCATGATTACTTTAATCGTTATTTGGAAAATTACTACCTCTCCATTAGGTAGAGTTATGAAAGCAACAAGAGATGACGAACTTGCAACAAAGGTATTAGGGAAAAATACTTTCAAAGTAAAAACCTATTCGTTGGGAATTGCAGCTTTTTTTGCTGGCATCGCCGGAAGTTTATATGCACATTATATTACTTTCATTAATCCCTCATCATTTACAATTTTACAATTGATCCCCCTATTGGCTATCGTTATAATTGGAGGATTAGCTTCAATAAGAGGAACAATCTTAGCAACAATAATTTTAGTATTATTACCAGAACCAATCAGATTTCTTGGTTTTTCATCATCAGTAGTTGGTCCAGCAAGACAATTTATTTATGCTTTAATTTTGTTATTAATACTGATGTATAAACCAAGAGGATTTTATGGTAAAGTGGAATTAGAATAAAATGTTGAAAATAAAAAATCTAAAAAAATATTTTGGAGGAGTAAAAGCAGTAGATGGTTGTAGTTTTGAAATTAAACATAACACTATAAATGCTTTAATTGGACCTAATGGTTCAGGAAAAACTACTGTATTCAATCTAATATCTGGAATTTTGAAACAGAACTCAGGAAAAATTCTATTTGATAAAATTGACATAACTTCTTTTTCACCCCAAGAAGTATCAAGAACAGGTATCTCACGGGCATTTCAGAAATCAAGATTATTTAGTAATTTATCAGTTAAAGAAAATCTGATCTTAGCATTAGATGAAGAAGATACTTTATTCTGGAAGAATCTCTTTAGAAAGAATCTAATCTCAAAAGAGAGAGAAGAAATAATTAAAGATACTTTAGAACTTGTAGGAATGGAAAAATTTGAAAATAAGTCTTGTGGGGATTTAAGTTATGGTCAGAAGAAATTAGTAGAATTAGCTAGATCCATTCTAAATCCACATAAACTATTAATGCTTGATGAACCAGTTGCCGGAGTTAATCCAAGGTTAAGAAATAAAATAGCTAAAGTTCTGCAAAACCTAAAAAAACAAAATGAAACTATTTTAGTTATAGAACATGACATGAATTTTGCTTTAGGGATTTCCGATAATGTAATTGTAATGGATGAGGGCAAAGTTATTGCTTCAGGAAGTCCAAAACAAATAAGAGCAAACCAAAAAGTCTTAGATGCTTATTTAGGAGAATAAAATGCTAAAAATAGAGAAAATCAAATCTGGTTACGAAAAAATTGAAGTTTTACATGAAGTTAACTTAGAAGTTAATCCTGCAGAAATTGTTGCAATCATTGGACCAAACGGATCAGGAAAATCTACAGTGCTTAAAAGTATATTTAATCAATGTAATATTTATTCAGGAAAAATTATTTGGAAAGATAAAAACATAACTAAATTCCCAACTCATGAATTAATTTATGAGGGAATCTCCTATGTACCACAGGGCAGACAAGTATTTGGTAATTTAACTGTCAGAGAGAATCTGGAGATGGGAGCATATATTATGACCAATCACCAATTATTAAAAACAAATATTGAAGATGTTTTTGACAAATTTCCTCTCTTAAAAACAAAACAAGATGAATATGCTTTTGCTTTATCTGGTGGACAACAACAAATGCTGGCTATTGGTAGGGCATTGATTCAAAATCCTCAATTATTATTACTAGATGAGCCCTCTTTAGGATTAAGTCCGAAAGCA
>JAHJDQ010000091.1 GCA_018812355.1 Nanobdellota archaeon
CGAAAGTATCGACAAGAACACTCATTGGTTTAGCTACACCAATAGCGTAAGCAACTTGCTCTTCACATTTATCTGCTAATCCTGCTGCGACAATGTTTTTAGCAACATAGCGACAGTAATACGCTCCACTTCGATCAACTTTCGAAGGATCTTTTCCAGAAAAAGCTCCACCGCCATGACGAGAATACCCACCGTAAGTATCAACAATAATTTTCCTTCCGGTCAAACCAGCATCAGCCACCGGACCGCCTAAAGCAAACATTCCCGTAGGGTTAACAAAATATTTAGTATTATCATCAAGCCATTGCCCGCAGATAGGTTTGATAATTTTTTCAACAATTTCTCTTCGAATCGTTTCCAAATCAACATCAGGATGATGATGAGTTGAGACAACAACAGCATCTACTCGTTTCGGTTTTCCGTTTTCATATTCAACCGTAACTTGAGACTTTCCGTCTGGTCTTAAATACCATATTTCTCCTCGTTTTCTAGCAGAAGCTAATCTTTGGGTTAACTTATGAGCTAGTACGATTGGGAGAGGCATGTATTCAGGCGTTTCATTATTAGCATAACCAAACATCAAGCCTTGGTCTCCAGCTCCTTGTTCTTGATGCAATCCGGCATTTTCATCAACTCCTTGGGCAATGTCCGGAGATTGTTCTGAAATAGCAACTAACACTCCACAAGTACTGCCTTCAAAACCATATTCAGGTTTATCATAACCAATCTCTAATAAAGTCTCTCGAGCTATTTTTTGAATGTCGACATAAGTTTTTGTAGTTACTTCTCCGGCGACAACCACAAAACCAGTTTTAGTTAAACACTCTACTGCAACACGGGCATTAGGGTCTTCTTTATAGATTGCATCTAGTACTCCATCACTAATTTGGTCACACACTCAAGATACTTAATAGAATTAACTATTAAATTTTATCTGGGTGACCTTCTGTAACAGACTCTGATGTAAAAAAACATTTTCCGTTTTTCATTTTTTTCTTTCCTCCAATTGTTTCATTCTTTATTTTTGTTTTCATGTTTTAATTATTTCGCTATGCTAACATAAACATTATATTAATCACTTTTTTCTCCAACAAGCAAGCCAATTTTTCCAATGTAAAAAGTACCATTGAAGACATCATAACAATGAGGATACAATCTTCCATTACTACGAATAGCTAATTCTTGAGCTTGAGAGCAAGGATCTCTGTGGCCATTAACCTCCGTGCCAAAAATTTTTGGCTCCCTCTGTGCCGCTTGAAGAATATGAGCCCTTAGATCTTTTTGAAGCCTGTGCTCTGCTTTTGGTTCAACAACATTGCTTGTAAATCCAATGCTTAATTTTTGACAGTAATCTTCAATCACTCTTGCCTTCTCATATAGAGCTTTCTCAGGATTAACATTATCAGGAATATATTGAGGAAACTTACCTCCCCTAGCGAAAGCCGTGTATTGAGCAATATGAGCACCACTACAAGAAAACATAACATAAGGAAAGTTCACTGGACCATCAATAAAATCAGCAAAAGCTCGTTCATCTAAAGGTAAATTAAGACCATTTGTTGTGGCTACTCTGGTAGTTCTTTCCAATTGACTAAAAGCCAAGTTAATCTCAGCAAATTTAAGTGGAGAAATTAAAGGTTCACCACCTCCAAAAAATAACTTTCGCTGTAATCCAACAGATGGTTGCTCGTGAATAGCTCGTTCTAGTGCGGTAACAAAATCATCTGTGATGTAAGGAGCATCATTATCGACAAAACCTTTATTATTTCTAGGACTTAAATCACTTTTAATTCCACAATGCTGACATCTTAACTGGCAAGCAGAAGTAATTTCAAGATAAAGATATTCTGCAGCATGTTCTTGCAGTTGATGATCTGTAACAAGTGTCCCAGTAACTTCTTCAGTGGTTCCTAAAGGGTTTTCCAACAAATAAGGTTTATCATTTCTTTCTTTACTATTAGAGAACCAACGAAACTTCAAATCTTTTAAATTTTTTCTTGCTTCTTCATCAACAATTACTACTAAATGTTTATCTTCGGTCATCTCTGCAATAAATTAAGATTTGCTTTTAAATCATCTTGACAATAATATTCCTATCGGAATATTTATAAAGAAAGAATATTCTTCGATAGTTATGATTGAAAATCTACAAGAGATTAAGCGAATGAGAAAAAATCTCGGCATTAACCAGAAAGATTTAGCAGCGCAAGCAGGAGTAAGCCAGAGTTTAATTGCTAAAATTGAGAGTGGAAAACTAGATCCAACTTTTACGAAAGCTAAACAAATCTTTCGCGCCTTGGAAGAATTACAAGAAAAAGAAGAAATTAAAGCAAAAGAAATCATGAACAAAAAAGTTGTTTTTGTTAAAGCCAATGATAAAGTTAAAGAGATTATTGCAATCATGAAAAGAAAGGGGATTTCGCAAGTTCCGGTGTTAAAGAACGAAAAGGTATGTGGATTAATAACTGAGGGAACAATCTTAAAAAAATTAGTTCAGAATCCTGAAAAAATAAATTACTTGCGAGCAGAAGAGATTATGGAAGATGCACCCCCAATTGTTTCTCCCAAAACAAATTTAAAAATTCTTTTAGAATTGCTTAAAGAGTCACAATTAATTTTAGTAGCGGAGAAAGGAGAGACAAAAGGAATTATTTCCAAAACTGATTTATTGGATCGAATATAGAGAGTTTTGAATAACTAATTAAATTGGTTCAAAACTCTAATAGATTACTTTGAAGAACCCATCTACAATTTAATAAATTGGGGTTAATCAAAGTCCTCTTTAGAATAATTTTTAAAGTAGAAAGAATAAGAAAAAATATGGTGACTGTTTTTATTTTGGACTCACGATGTAATTTAAATTGTCAGTTTTGTCTTTGTCAAGGAGAAAAAGCACTGAAAACAAAAGATGTTAAAGAAAAATTAGCAGAAGTTACAGGAACGGTTATTTTTACCGGCGGAGAGCCTTTACTAAGAGCAGATCTAAATGAATTGTGTAAATCTGCAAAAGAAAATAATTTGATTGTAGGAGTGCACACTAATGCCATTTTATTCGATAAATTAAATTTAGATTACGTTGATTTTGTCAATCTGCCTTTAGACGGTCCAGAAAATGTTCATAATCAATTAAGGAAAGACAATTATAATTTTGTAATTAAAGCTTTAAATAAATTAGAAGAAAGAGGAATAAAAGTTAGAATAACAACTATTGCCACAAAAGTTAATCTTGATGAAATTAAAAATATTCCGCCAATTTTAAGTCAATATTCTAATATCATTTTATGGCGTATCTTTAAGTATAAAGATAATGGTAGAGCCAATCATTTAACTATTTCTGCTCAAGAATTTGCTACTCTTAAAGAAATTAAAGCTGATTGTAAAACAGAATTTATTGATGATATTGATAATTTTAGTAAATGGGAAAAAGTAGCAAATTAATCTTTAAGTGCTTGAAATGCTAAAATGTCTTCCGTGGATAATTTCTTACCTTTTCTCATCTTTTCGGTTACTTCAGCAGTTCTTTTCTTCGCTTTAATATTATAATTTTCTTCATCCTGATTGTCAAGAAGCTTAGCAAGTTCGTTAACTCTTTTCAAGATAGTTTCAAGTTCTCTTTTGCTATTTTCAAACTGAACTTTGGCTTCCAAGTATTTCTCAGAAAGAGGTTGTTGTTCTTTACGCAGCTTTTTAATCTGATCATAAAGTTTGTTCATTTCTTCATGTTTCAGTTGAGATTCATCCGCTTTCTTCTGAACTTGTTGATGAGACTCTTCAGCTTCTCGTTTTTTCTGAGAGAAATCGGCTGAAACTGTATTAATCTCTTGCCAAACATGGCCAATTTTTTCCAGCTCTTTAAGTGTCTTTTTTAATTCTTTAATGGTTTTATTAAGTTGTTGCTCTTTAGAAAAAGGCATCACTTCAGTCTCAATCTTTTCTTCCAGTTGTTTTATTTGTTTCTTAATTTCGTTAGGATTGCCCTTAAAACCAGTACTGTCAAGAAGTTCTTTCTTTTTTTGTTCTGCTTCTTTTCTGACTGTAGATTTTTCTTTAACGGCTGTGTTTAACTTATTACGCTTACCTTTTAATTCCTGGACTTGTTTAGTTAATTGGTCACGTTCTTTTTTGATTTGTTTAATCTTACCAGTAAATGAGTTAATTTTGTCACGAGAAGATTTTGTCTGGCGGAAAATTTGTTCTTTCTCCTGACCAAAACGATTAACCTGAGAACGAAGACTAGCCAACTGTTTCTTTTTGGCTTGAAATTCTTTCCTAAGTTCCTTAGTATTTTCCTCCATGTACCATCACGTTCGTTGTTAATTTAAAAAAAGATAAAAAATGAAAAAAAAGTTTATCCAAATAAGGCGCCTAAACCTGCGGCAGCAGCTTCTTCAGCTTTCTTATCGTCTTGCTTTTTATCTTCTTTCTTCTCTTCAGCTTTTACTTCTCCACTCGCAGCAACAGGAGCAACAGCAACAGGAGCAGCAACAGCAGCTTTCTGAATTGCTTCTTCAATATTCACGCCTTGTAAAGCAGCAACTAAAGCCTTTACCCGAGCTTCATCTACCTTAACACCGGCAGCAGTTAAAACTTTTTTAACATTATCCTCATTGATCTCTTGGCTGGCTTTGTGCAGCAACATGGCCGTATAGACATATTCCATTTTATTTTCCTCCGTGTAATTTTAAAGTTTAGCTTCTCCTTTAACAGAGAGAGCTTGTTGTTCTGATTTTGCTAACATCTCCCCAATTGTATCTGCAGTTAAAATGCCTTGTTCCAAAGCAATTGCTTTTGCTTCCCTAAAAGCTTTCTGCAGTAAAAGTTCAGTTGTTTCTGTGGTTAAGTAGCCTGCTTCAATCGCTAAATTCATCGCCCACTGAGCAGCTTGGGTAAAGTTTTGAGTATATTCAGCTTCGTCAACATGTAATTGTTTTGCCGTAAAGACAGTACCGTCTTCCCACACGGCGACTAAATCTAAACCTACTTCCATTGGTTTAATATCAAGACGTTTCAAAGTTTCAGCTAGTTTTTGGCTAATCTCATCGCCTTCTTTAGCCACAGTAACGTCGTTAATAATCGCTAATTTACCATTCTCTACTTTAGTTTTGATGCCAACAGCAGCTAATTCGGAAATGATTGGACCAGGAGCAAAATTGGTTGCGCCGGCTTTAACAATAATGTCACGTGGAGATATTTGGCCTGCTTTAGCAGGTGCTTCCGATTTGTTCTTTTGAATAATTGCATACAAAGTAAACGGATTACCTTTACTAAAAATTAAAGCAGGCATGCCTCTAATTTTTTCTTGTAATGGTTCTAAGTTAGACTTTTTTGCTTCTTTAAGAGCAAGTTTTAATAATCTTTTTCTGGCCATACTGATTTTAACATCTTTTGTCCTAAGCATGGCGCGCATTTTTTGTAATTGTTGGGCAGGAAGACTTTCAAAATTAACCACTCCAACAACAGGATATTGCTGAATATCTTGAGTGATTTTTTTTACAAGTTGTTGTTTTTTTTCGCTGACCATGGTTATATTTTGATTGGTTTACTCATCGTTAATTTTAATTGGGAATTCTTGACGTTCTGCTCTTCATTAGGTAGAGCTTTGAGAACAGTTTGGTAGACGGTTAAAACATTATCAATAATCTCTTCATCAGGTTGAGTTTCCTTGCCAACTAAACATTGTAAGTTGGTTGCTTTTTTAGCTTGTAACCGAACAGTATTGGTTAGTTTAGTTTTGAGTGCTTCCAAATTAGCATTAGGAGGAACAACACAACCAAGTTTTGGGTTAGGCATCTTGCCTTTTATTCCTAATACTTTACCAAAGTTTTGCGCTACTTTGGGCATTAAATTTGCTTGAGCAATGAAATAATCGTAAGAATCAGCTAATTTTTTAAGTTGTTTAACATCTTTATATTTAGGGAAGTCGGCTTCCGTAATTGTTAAATCACAATATTTTTTGGATTGTTCGGTTAATAAGTTATCAACAAAAGCAGCCACTTTAACGATTTTACCCTTAGGATAATGTAAAGTGACGAAAACATCGATTGGAGTAGACTTAACAATAATGTTTTTTAAGTTAATAATCAAATCGTAAGATTGGGAGAATTTCTTCTTTGGTTGTGTTTTGAGTTCAGTTATTGCTTTTTTTACTTGATCTTGATCCATTCTTGACCTCCTACCAGTCAATTTAAATCACTTGTGATTTATGACTCTTGCCGGTAGTATTGCGGTTTATCTTTAGGATAGTGGGGTATTTATAAAGATTGTGGTTGGGATGAGGTTAAATTTAGTGAGCAATATCTTTCTAATGGAACACTTACTTGATAATAGTATACAATTACGTTGTTACGACAACTTTAAAACTCTAAAATTTAGGCGAAAAAACTATCAAAAAACATATACATTTTATAACATTTTATACAACAAATAGAATAATTATTAATATGAGCCTTTAATTCTTTAGAAAGATAGTTAAAAAACTAAAATTTTGGAGGAATAAAAAATGATAGAAGCTTTAGAACAAATGTTGGAAATGGTTCCATCAGTTGGAACAACACAAGATAATTACGCCACGATTGATGTATTTACAAGCGGTTATTCACAGATGGATTGTGGAAAATGTGGTCATCCTTGTATTCATGATGGATTTATTGATGGTCAGATGAGAAATGATTTTTCACCATTCCTTGAAACTAATACAGGCATTGGAGTTACTATACCACCAATAAGCGGAATTTCAGATTATCACGAAACATTTAAAACAGATAGATATGATAACCTTTACGGAGGACATTCTTCTATAACCATTAGTGGAAAGAAAAAAAGTATTTTTCATGATGATTAAAAAATTAAAACTTATTGGAAGTGGAAATAAGGATAAAAGAAACTTTTTTGTTCTAAGTAAAGAAGAATCTTTTTTTTCACTATTTCCTCTTTTTTTAATTAATTGTGGATTTAAAAACATTGGAATTTACGAAGATTACCAAGAAGAAAAACCAGATCTCAATAATTTTAACAATAAGATAGAACATTTTCAAAATGAAAATTACGATATTGATTTAATTTACACCACTAATAGAATTATCATAATAATTAGAACAAATTTTTCAAATAGAGAAAAATTGTTACAAGGAATAAAAAACCTTGCTAACATTGACCAATGATCAATTATTTCTTTTATTGAAAATGATTTTAAAACACTGTTCCAAAAAATCAATTATTAAAATTCACAATCCTAATTCTTGGGTCAATTTTCTAAATTCCAGAAATTCTGATCAAAATTTAGAAGGAACATACTTACCTAGAACTTTAACTGCTCATTTAAAAGAAGAAACTCCATTTTTAGAAATAAATAGATTTCATGAATATGATGGTCATGGCAGTTTTTGTGAATTTTCTAGACTTGGAAAAAAGATAGTAAAATACGAACGAGAATTAGGAGAAATTGAAAAACAAATTCTAGGAACAAACCAACTTACAGGAAACCACCATTTCCAATTAACACGAGACAATCCATTCTTTGAACAATATGATTTACTAAGAAAAGAATTTGACGAATTTTTAAAAAATCATCACAACTACTATGAAGGATTTGCCTATTGGTTGGAAAAATATCTTTCTTTAGAATCTGGATTAACTGAATTGTACCAACAAAGAGAAAAAGTTATTATCACTCCTTTCTATTTGGAATTGGTTGCTTCCTTTGAGCAATTTGTGAGAGAGAATTCCATTGATGCTTTATTAGATAAAATGCAATTTGAATAGTTTTCTCGCCTTTCTATACCCTGCCCTTAGACGAAATGAAAATTTGACTTCTCGTCACTACACTCCTCGACCTGCACATAAAGTCCATGACATATAAACTCTCGTTATGCGTAATATAGAAGTTCCATGAGAAATAAGGCTTTACAATAAAAAAAACTTACTCTTCCTTGCCTTCTTTCATCTCTTTAACCGTTTTCTTAAAAGCTTCAATTTGCTTCTCAGTAAGATTATCAAAACGAATATAGGCTTCTTTAATGTTTCTTAAGAAATAGTTTTCTTCATAGAACTTCTGAGGGATATCAAACAGTTTTTTGAATTTAGCACCTTTGATTGGTTGATCAATCTTTTTCATATGGCATTTAACACAAATAGGGAATTGTTTATAAGAATACATCACAACCATGTTCTCTTTACATAAAGCACAGCGTTGTTTGAATTTTGGTTTTGCCATAAATGATTAATTTTTGTTCCTTTTATATACTTTTGGGAAAGGTTTATAATAATTAAAGTAATTTAAAATAACGAGGTGATTGAAATGGAAAAAAAAGAATTAATTGCTTATCTGGCAGCTTTCTTTGTCATCATTGCCGCTATTTTATTAATACTTAAAATCTTCGGAGTATTATGATGAATTGGTTAGGTCTGATTAAAGCATCATTATACCTCACAAATATTTCTTGGTCTGTTTTTTTAATATGGAGTTCTTATCAACAAACAGCAGAAATATCTACAGCTTTATTTACAGCAGTTATATTGTTATCAACAATGATCTTTAATGACTTGATGAAATAATTTTATCCAAATATTTTCTTTAAAAAACTTTTAATTGGTTTATCTTCTTTCAGTTGTTTAATTAAATCTTTCTGTTTTTTAGACAGTTTCTGCGGAACAGTGATTTGCACTTTAACCATCTGATCACCAGCACCAGAATGTTGCAGATAAGGCAAACCCTTGCCTCTCATTCTAAAAACTGTTTCTGATTGAGTTCCAGGAGGAATTTTTAAGGAAGCCTGACCAGTAATTAAAGGCACGTCAATCTCGTCTCCGAGTGTTGCTTGAGTAAATGAGATGGGAATAGTAATCAATAAATCTTGTTCATCTCTTTGGAAATATTTATGTTCTTGGACATCAACTGAAACATATAAATCTCCGGAAGGACCATCATTAGAACCAACTTCGCCTTCTCCTCGCACCCGTAAACGCATCCCAGATTCAACACCAGCAGGAATAGCAACTTCAATCTTTTTCTTTTTCCGTATTAAACCTTCTCCAGCACATTCATGACAAGAATCCTGCGGTAACTCACCGCGAGCATGACAGTATGGACAAGGTCCGGTTTGCTGAAACAAACCAAATGGTGTTCTCTGGGTTCGTTTCATATGGCCAGAACCCTGACAATGATGACAAGTTTCAAATTTATGGGCACCTTTACCATTACATTTTGAACAATGTTCTAGTTTGTTTAGATGTACTTCTTGTTTAACTCCCTGAGCAGCTTCTTCTAAAGTAATTGTTGTTTCATAAAGTAAATCAGAACCTCTTCTTGCTCCGGATCTTCTTCTTCCACCGCCGAACAAACCGTCAAAAATGTCGTCGAAATTGCCGAAATTACCGGAACGAAAATGGGACATGATGTCAGAAAAGTCGAAACCTTGCTGGCCGCCACCTTGGAAAGCTGAAGAACCAAATTGATCATATTGTTGACGTTTCTTATCGTCTCCTAAAACAGAAACTGCTTCATTAATTTCTTTAAATTTTTCTTCGTACTCTTTCATCTTTTCTTCAGGAGCACGGTCAGGATGATACTTTAAAGCAAGCTTCTTGAAGGCTTTCTTGATTTCTTCTTTAGTTGCACTTCTTTCTATTCCTAGTAATTCATAATAATCTTTATTGGCCATCTTCTTCAAATCTCTCTTTCAACTGTTCTGGGGTAAAATCTAAGTTGAAGAATAATTCTGCTTCAACTTTTAACATAAGTTCTTTTCGTTTTTTCCAATACTCTTCTTCCCAAGTATATCTCACTTTAAGGTCATTTAAACGAAGATTAATATTAACAACTTGGTTATTAAAAATACGCCAGTCGGCATAGTGAACCAAATCTTCTTCCAAAATCTTATCTTCCTTAAACGGACTGCTGGCATCTCTAATTGATTTCGCTAATTCTGGATAATCTTCTTTAAAAATTAAATAAGCAACTTCACATTCATGCATCCCGGCATACTTTTCTTGTAAATATTGCCACATTGCCAATTCATCATCTGAATAATAATTCATATAACGAGGATCAGGTTTCAATTCTTTAATCGCCACTACTTTAAATAAATCATGTAAAAGAGCAGTTTTACTTACTAATTCAAGATTAATTTCTGTTCCAGCTTCTTTTAATTTCTTAGCAAGAAAAAAGGCTATCTTTTGCACACTTAAACAATGTTCTTTAATATTGCGCGGTACTTTGTACTGCTCAAATAGTTCCAGGCATTGTTCTTGGGTTGGTAATTGCATAGGAAAAACAAAAAAGGAAAGATTAATTAATCTTTCCTAAAACGAAGCAACGACTTCGTTTCGGCCCCAAAATGATGAAATCATTTTTTGGGCTTCTCCTTTTTCTCTTCGAACTCAGCGTCAACAACTTTCTCGCCGTTTTTAGTCTTCTCTTCTTGAGGAGTGTCCTTCTGCTTCTTAGCTTCTTCAGCTTGTTGCTTAGCAGCAGCTTCCTGATAAATCTTGGAACCAATTTCTTGTACTTTCTTATTCAGTTCTTCGATTTTCTTATTGATTACTTCAGGATCGCCGGTTTTCTTCGCTTCTTCAAGATCTTTCAACATAGATTCAATATCAGTCTTAACTTTCTCGTCGATTTTATCTTTAAACTCGGCGATAACTTTCTTAGTTTGAAAGATAACTGCTTCGGCATTGTTCTCTGCTTCGATTTTAGCTTTCTTCTTTTCGTCAGCAGCTGCGTTCTTCTCAGCATCTTTACGCATCTTTTCAACTTCTTCTTTATTCAAGTTACCGGAACCAGTAATTTTAATTGACTGTTCTTTTCCAGTGCCCATATCTTTAGCAGAAACGTTAACAATTCCGTTAGCGTCAATGTCGAAAGTAACTTCTACTTGAGGAACTCCTCTTGGTGCTGGAGGAATGCCAACTAGATCAAACTGACCGAGTAATTTATTATCGTTAAACATTGGTCTTTCCCCTTGCGCAACTCTAATTGTTACGGCTGTTTGATTATCGGCAGCTGTAGAGAATACTTGCGATTTTTTGGAAGGGATAGTTGTATTTCTTTCAATTAACTGCGTAAATACTCCACCAAGAGTTTCAATCCCTAAACTTAAAGGGGTAACGTCCAATAGTAAAACATCTTTAACATCGCCAGACATTACTCCAGCTTGGATTGCTGCTCCAACAGCAACAGCTTCATCAGGATTAACTGACTTATCACCATCTTTACCAACAATTTTTTTAACTAACGCTTCGACTGCTGGAATTCTAGTAGATCCACCAACAAAAATCACTTTATCAATTTTGCTGACGTCAAGTTGAGCGTCTTTAAGAGCGTTCTTAGTAGGAGTTTCTAATCTCTTTAAGATGTCTGAAATCAAATCCTCAAACTGTGCTCTTGATAATTCTTCTTTAATATGTTTCGGACCGTTCTGATCAGCAGTGATAAAAGGAATACTGATTTCCACTTTATTTTTTGTAGAGAGTTCAATCTTCGCTTTTTCAGCGGCTTCTTTGAGACGTTGTACAGCAGTTTGATCGTTGTTAAGATTAATTCCGGTTGATTTTTTGAATTTGTCAGTTAACCAATCCATAATCACTTCATCAACATCATCTCCACCAAGCATATTATCGCCGTTAGTTGATTTAACTTCGAAAACGCCGTCCCCGAGTTCAAGGATGGATACATCAAATGTACCACCCCCAAAATCGAAGACAAGAATGGTGTGTTCTTTTTCTTGTTTGTCTAGACCATAAGCTAACGCCGCAGCGGTAGGTTCATTAATAATTCTCAGTACATTCAAGCCAGCAATCTCGCCAGCATTTTTTGTAGCTTGTCTTTGGGAATCGTTAAAGTAAGCTGGAACGGTAATCACAGCATTCATTACTGGTTGTCCCAAGTAAGCTTCAGCATCACGTTTCATTTTCTGTAAAACCATGGCGGAAATTTGTTCAGGTGAATATTCTTTACCGTCGACAGGAATCTTCTCATTACTGCCCATTTTTCTTTTAATAGAACGAATTGTATGAGCAGGATCAACAATAGCTTGATTCCGAGCAATTTGTCCAGCGATAATCTCGTCGTCTTTAATATGGACAACACTAGGAGTTGTTCTTGTACCTTCAGCGTTTGTAATAATGTTTGGTTTTCCACCTTCCAGAACGGCCATCGCTGAGAAAGTAGTACCTAAATCTATTCCGATAGTTGCACCGGATACTTTATTTTCTTTTTTGTTATCTTTATTTTCAGTTTTGTTTTTCATTTTATTTTCCTCCTTGATGATCATTTTTTTGTTATTGGTTTTGTTCTTCTGTCTTTTTTTTACCAGCACTAATTTTTACTTTGGTATGTCTAATTACTTTATCATGTAAAATGAAACCTTTCTGCAGTTCTTCCACAATAGTATTTTCAGGAAGTTCTGAATCAACTTTTAGCAAAGCTTCATGATAGAAAGGATCAAATTGTTTATTTTTGGTTTCAATTGTTTTGATATTGTTATTTTCTAATAAGCTGTGGAGTTGGGAATAAATTAATTCAACACCAGTCAAAAAATCTTTTGGATTAGTATTAGTCTCAGCATTCTTTAGCGCTAATTCAAAATTATCAATAATCGGTAAAATTTGTAAGATAACATCTTTCGCAGCCATCTCTCTGATTTCAGTTATTCTTTTTTCTTGTTGCTTACGATAGTTTTCAAAATTAGCTTGAGTTCGTTGTAATAACTCTTTTAATTCCAGTTGATCTTTTTCTTTAGGAATTTTTTCAGTTGTCTTTTGTTTTTTTTCTTTAGTCATTGTGAGCTTCCTCCAACCATTTGTTGACTTTACATCAACACAGTTGACTTAAAACACAACTTGTATATAAACTTTTTGGAAAAAGTTTATAAATCCAAACAAGATTACTGTTTTATGGCCAAAAAAATCACCCTAATCAAGATTAGGCGCGGTTCTAGTGATAATGTTAATCGCGAATTACAATGGATAGGAAATTCTTTAGGCTTATTTAACCTGAGAGATAAAGATAGTAGTTGTTTTAGAGTTTTTATTACATTAGTGAGAAGAGCTAAGAACAATAAAGCTGTCTCTTCTGATGAAATTGCCGCCAGATTAAGCCTAACCAGAGGTACAGTTGTCCATCATTTGACTAAATTAATGGATTCTGGTTTAGTGGTAAGAGAAAGAGAAGGTTATTTGCTCCGTGAACGAGACCTTTCAGCAGTAATTAATGATATGAAACGAGATATGGAAGCGATGTTTGCAGAATTAAACGAAGTTGCCAGAGAAATTGATGAGAAGTTAGGGTGATTATCTTTCCAAAATCTTCTTCTTGCCCAACCTTTCTGGCATTACCACAGGAATATACCTATAATCCAACTTCCAGGATTCTAAAAATTCTCTAAACAGTTCTATTTTATTTAAATGAACTAAAATTATTTGGTCAGATAACTTGATACAACTTAATTTTTGAAAAATACCTTCTTGTCCTTTTCGGCCATTGAGAGCATAATAAAACTTAGTTTTTTGTAATTTGGTCCAGTCTTTAAAGTTATACTTAAACATCCCAAAAGAGGTAAAACCATAAATTTGCGCTAGATTCAGGCCGGTAAGTAAACTTATTCCTTCAAACAGAACACTTTCTCGAGCGTCAAAGGAAGGTTCTAAAACGGTTTTTCTTGTCTTTGAGACAAGAGATATTTTTTGAGAATATTTTTCCAATATTTTCCTAATTTTATATTCTATTTCTTTGTCAATTTTTTCTTTGAATAAGACCAAAACATCAATATCTCCTGGTTTTGCTTTTCCCCTAACTGTAGAACCAAATAAGATAATGTCGGCTAGTTCTTCACTAACAACTTTCTTAAGTTCATGCTTTAATTTGGTATTTTTTAAGATCATTTTCAACTAAAGTTTTAATCCTTTGACAAGTTTCTTGATCAACAATTTTAGAATAAGTGTCGCGGTAAGTGGTAAACTCAAGATCTAGTTCCCGATACAAGCCTGGAAAATGTTTTTCTAACTGCCTGAATCTAGCATTATGATCTTTTGGTGATTCACCAATCTCATTTAACAATAAAAAATCCTGAATAGCAAAAAGAGTTTTAAAGTAGAGAATAGTAGCGGAAGTATAGTCCTGAGCCTGATGTAAAGTATCGGCCGAATGCTTAAAAATCAAGATTTGTTCTTTCGTAATCATGTTATATGGACTAACAACTAACTACTATTTAAACTTTTCTGTTAGATGGAGTAACAAATAAGTAAAGGTAGGCAAAAGAAATGATTAAAAGCTGATTAAATAAAACTAATTTCTTTATTTTAAGTAGTATTTTACGAAATATGCAATAATATTCTGCAGAGATACTATATATCTATTCTACTATGAGGATATTGTGATAAAAAAATGATACCAAATACCCAAACAATTGAGAATGTGGTTGGATTCAATCCTGCCGTTATAATGCAAGAAAATTATGCTGAAGCACGATACAATGAAGATAGTGGAGAGTTTACTCCTGCTGAAAGTCTGCCTAGTGTAGATACTATAATTGCTAGTAATTATACTGTTCCAGTAGCTGAAGAGCCACAAAACGATCGAAAAGCAAGATTAGGAATCAAAGAAACAGTGACTAGTAAAGGTGGCTATGATTTAACTGTAGCAAATTTTGGAAATGACCATTATAGAGTTGACGTTTTCCCAGGGAGAGATGATTGGGTCGGTTTGGGGGTAATTAGTAGTTTTGGAAATTATCTTGATAGAGCTGTTTCCGGGTTAAAGGGTCATGTTTCTGAAAAGAAAACAAACAAAATTAGAAAAATGGCTTTAAACGCAATAAAATGTGCTAATCCTGATTATAATGGTAATATAGAAGACTTTACAGTTGAAATGAAAGGGATGAGTTGGACCGTCCATTCCTCAGAGGTACTTAGACCTGAAGCAAGACCTTACCAACCATCAATGCCACAAATGATGCGGGAGATTTCAACATATTTAAATTTGTTTAAGCAAGATGCACCAGTTTACACATTCCCAACAATTGAACCAAAACCTGTTGAAGTAGCATACAAAATTGCTGCTTAATTTTCTTTTTTTTAAATTTAAATTTTCTTAATCATAAAACTTAAAGCAGACTCCCCGGCTGTACTTACTAATAAGACAATCACGCCGGCAATCAAAACACCAATAACGGCCGCTTTAAAGAAATCTTTGAATTTAAAACCCAAAATATAAGCCGCTAAGGCTCCAGAATAAACACCTGAGCCCGGTAAAGGAACGCCAATGAAAATAGCCAATCCTAAAATACCATACTTCTCAACGTACTTATGCGCTTTTCTCTGTACTCTTGAAACGGTTTTCTGATATAGTTTGTTGATAAAATTAATTTTTAGAAATAAGTAGATAATATTATTCAGAAAGAAGTAAATTAATGGAGCTAAGAGAATATTAGTGAGCACGCAAATGAAAAAGATTGCCGTTAGAGATAAATTAGTATTAAAGACGCCATAAGGGATTGATGCTCTTAACTCTAAGAAAGGTAGTAAAGTTAAAGCAATCAATTCTAAGATGGCTGACATAGACTAAAGAAAATTAAGGTGTATTTAAAGTTTTATCCTATGATGACAGTAGTGGCAACCAATTACCCTTAAACCAGAGAATAATAAAACTTTTAATTTGTTTCCACAATTGGGACAATCGAGACTTTTTTTATTAATTTTATATTCACCGTCGAGAGAGGAGAAAGAGGAATTATATAAAGATTCTCGAGAACTTGAAAGTGATTAAAGAAGAGATAGTTTTTCGGTAATCTCATCAATCAATTCTTCTTCTGCTGGACCGATGGCAACACAAGTTTTTGTGCCAGGAGCAACGACAGTTTTACCAGCATCAGTGATTAAAGCAGCTGTAAGATCGTTATCTTTTGCCTGTTGGAATAGTTTGACCAATTCTTTTTCATCTTTTACTTTGACGACAATTTTAGCCATTCCTGCTTCCCGCCAAGCTTGCACTATTTTAGAATCAGATTTCAGCACAGCATCGACTGAAGCATGTGCAGCCTGGGAACATGCCTTCCCCCGAGGGAGTTTTAAGTCAGATCTGATTATTATTACTTGTTTATACATATTATTTGGAAAAGAATTGTTGTTTAAAAATTGTTTGGTTAAAGAGGATCTATCAACCCTCTTAATTCCCGCAAACCAGAAGCTAAATCAGCCTTACTTTGTAAATTATGGTGACAATAACAGTAAAGGATTTGTTCCAAACGTTTTTTATCAGCAGAACTAAGAGAGCTTACTAAACTTGTTTTCCCAATTAAACTTCGTTCTACCAATCCAATTTCATCATGGTTTAAACCAAGCTGATCTTTAAGATAAGAACGATAAGCGCCCTTACGTCGCTGACAAAAATTAATTCTAAAAAGAGTTTCTCTTAACGAGAGCACACCAGGACTACTGTCATAAAGAGTACTTAAGGAAGAATTTTTTATTCCGTAATCTCCATAGTCAACATAATCAGTCATTTTTATTAAAGAAAATTAAAAACAGATAAAAAACTTTACTTTCTCCATTCTCTTAAGAATAAACCATTAAAGTAGCTGACAAATAGCGGAGCTTCAACCCAAACTGCAGAATCATAACTTTTATGGATTTTCAAATCGTCAGTTAAAAACAACATTAAATGTTTATTGTCAACAACACAAAAACGAGCAGTACTATCTTTATGCATCTGCACTTGTGAATATTTAGAAATGTCATCAAGTAAAGTTTTATTTGTATTGGGAGAGGTGATAATTTTTACATCAACTTTACGTTTAGCAGCTCTTTTAAGATGGTTAGCAAGCAAATCATGTTTTCTTTCCAAACCAGTTTTAGAAGTCATCAAGACAATATTTTTCTCAGCATTTTTAACCAGATAAACTAAATGATCGTAAGCTTTTTCTCGGCCTCTAAAAGCGCCACTTCGATCAGTAGGATCAACTAATTTAATTCCGTCTGTGTGTAAAGAATTTAATTCAATTAAAACATCACTATCTTTTAACTTAGATAAAATATGATTACGTTGACTCGCTTCCTCAACAACTTTTTTCTTAACTCTCTCAACAACTTCTGCTGGAGGAACAGCCAAATATTTAATTGGTTTACCTACTTTTACAATAATAAAACCTTTCTTTTCTAAAGATTCTAAAACATCATAAGCTCTGCTTCTTGGTACGTTAGAGATATCAGATAATTCACCTGCTGTAGAGACTCCTCTTGACAATAAAGCGATCCATAATTTACTTTCATAAGAGTTCAGACCGAAGTCTTTGAGTTTGTTTAAAAAGTCTTTTTGTACGATCATTGTGTTTCCCCCACATAAATATTAGATTAGTAAACACCTAGAACCAGCTTTATTAGCTTAAGATTTAGAATTCTTTATAAATGTTTCCGTATTGAGTACTATATAGTAGTATATAGTTAATTATCAACTGTAAACAAACGAGAATCATTTACTTTAAATAATTTAATTCTGGCACCAGCATCAAGCCAACCATGCGCATAATTTAAAGCAGCAAAAGCTGTTACTAAATCTTCTTTTTCAACAAAGTAATGAGCATCTTTAAAGTATCTTTGAGCCATGTCAAAGAAATCCTCGGCTTGTTCCAATCTCTCTTGATCGAAAGCAACTTTCGCTTTCTCTAAAGCCTGTTTAGTAATTGAGAAGTATTTTTCTAGTTTTTCTGTGGTGATTGTCTTGAGCATTTTAATTTTTATAAACGTTCTTTCGATGACGAACCACCCTTATTTTAAGAATTTTATTAGAAAAATCAACATCGATTAGGGCTCGATAATCCCTTATCCTAAGCTTGTATAAATCTTCACCCTCATAATGTTCAAGAAAGTGAAAAGGATTCTCCTTAATACTTTCTATTTTTTTAACAATCCTTTCAATGATAGGTTTGGGAAATTTTTCTATTTTTTTAAAAACGCCAGGATTCCATTTAATAGAATAACTCATTTTATTCCTAATCTTCTCTTAACCTCTTCATGGTCAATGAGTTCAGAATCAGGAACATTCCTTGCTTCTGTAATCTCTTTTTTGACATCATCACTTAATTCAGGTTCATGAATAACTTCTTCGATCAAACTTACTTTTACTGATGTTTCAACTAATTTGTCATATTCTGATCGAGGAATGGAAATCATTTCTTCTCCTTTTTGAGCTTCTGTTGGTGTCATTTTAACCAAGTTGATTCAATTTTATAAAAATCTTTCTTTAAAAAAACAATAAAAAAATAAAATTAAGCAACCGGCCTTTTAACCGTAATCGGAAGAACTTCTTCGTTAAATTCAAGTAAAGCAATCTCAATCGGATTATAACTAATCTTTTCTAATTCTTGCTCACTTAATTTAACCAAAAAAGGCGCACCCATGGAAATCTGGAGTGCTCTTGAACCAATCATACGGGCTTTTTCGTACTTAGTGTATTTGAATTTCTCGCTCATTTTACAACCTTGTTTAGTTCATCCCTTAAAAATTTTGCCTTTTCTAGAGCCAATTCAACCATTTGACCAACTTCTGCAATTGATAAAGGAGACTCTCCACCTTTTTGCATAGCAGAAATTGTTCCTTTAGAATCAGAAGCAACAGTCAAACGAGCATCGTAAGCATGCTCTTCTTCAGCAGTAGGATCGACTAACAACTTGCCACCAATTTTATAGATAGTTACAGCTAAAGGGTCTTTTAGTAAAGGTAACTTTTGATCAGTTTTCTTTTTGTAATCAATCGCACCAGTTTCTGAATCAACTTGAGGAAATTTTGCGGATTTCAAAGCAGCTAAAGCAGCTAAACCAGCCGCATCAAAAAGATTACCAGCATCATTAATTGTAATTATGTCAATGATGACAAACCAAGCTTTTTCTCCAGGAACGACACAAAGTTTTTTCATGTCAATTGCTTTTGCTTCTCTGATACCACGATCAGTAACTCTGGCTAACTCAATCGCTTTAATTCCAGGTGGACCAGATTCATACTCAGGACTAGATAAAGGTAAGAGTTCTGCGTTAATCATAATTCCGCCTTGATCAGGAGTATCGTTGTATGGTTTTTCTAAAGAGAGTTTTACTCCGGCCATAACAACAGTATCGCCAATTTGTACTCTCGTTGAACCTTCAGCAGTCCAAGAAATGTCCAAATCAATTTTAATTGGTTGGCGATAATCAGTTAGTGCACGACCATCAAGTCGTTTACCTGCTTTAGCTAACTGCATGATTGTATCTTTGTTAACAATTATTGGTGCGTTCATTTTCCTACCTCACCGAATTTTTCTTTCAAAGCTTTAGCTTGCATTTCGTAAATTTTTGTCGTTGCAGTTTTTGCTAATTCTAACGCTTCCATTAAATCGTTTTTAGAAATTTCTCCATCCATTTGTAACAGAGTAATTTCCTTGCCATTATGAGTCATGGCAACGGGAATGTCAGAAACAACTGCATCATATGCTTCTTCATCATAACACAAGTCAGCAACGACAGTACCATCAACCTGTCCTACAGCAACAGAGCTAATCATTTCTTTCATGGGAATGCCAGCATCAGCTAAAGCAATACAAGCAGCTGAGATAGCGGCACATCTTGTTCCAGCATCTGTTTGAGGTAAATCAACAAAAACGTCAACCACTGCGTTTGGAAAAGCAGATAGGTCAACTACTGGAAGTAAAGCTTGTTCCATAACCATAGAAATTTCTTGAGCCCTTCTACTTCTTCCAGGTCTGATTCTTTCTCCTGAACCGGAAAAAGGCATCATTCCATAATTGCATCTTAAAACAGCTTTCTTTGGATCTTGTTTAAATCTGGGAAATAGTTCTCGCGGACCGTAAACAGCTGCATAAGCAGTAGTTCGACCTATTTTAAACATAGCAGAACCGTCAGCATTAGGAATAACGCCAGCTTTAGCTTCCATTGGACGTAGTTCATCATTTTTTCTTCCGTCTACTCTTTTAGTATAAGTCATTGTGATCCCTCCAAGAATGCTTGAATTTTGTCTGTTAATCCTGGTTGATGAGATTTTTCTTGAATCAATTTAATTGCTTTCTCAGCCAAGAGTTCTTTGTCTGATTCGCCTTTAATCCAGACTAAACCGTTCTGGCCGATAGTAACTGTACAACCAGTCTTCTCTTTGATTAAACTAATCATACTACCTTGTTTACCAATTACTCGGGGGACTTTTTGAGAATTAATTTTAATTATTCTTCCACCAGCAACTTTATGTAATCCAGGTTCTTTCATCGTTAAATCAATTAACATTTGAGAAGTTACTTTAGTAATTTTTACAACAGCATACTCGCCAATTGCTAAGATTTGACTTAGATCTTCATTGTTACGAATGAACCTACTAGAGGCATCTTTCATGTTCATCATGGCTGTATAAGCAGTTGCAGTATCTAATCTCCAACCAGACATGGCAATGTCAACTACTTTGCCAATAATTTTGTCGCCTACTTTAGGTACGTAAGGTCCGCTTAAGGGCGTTAATTTAACGACATGTCCTGCTAAGCTAACTAATCCTAAAACTTTGGCATAGATTTTATCATCTTTCCGGTAAGTGTTTTCTCCCGGTAAAAAGTCCATTCCTTCAGCTAAAGCTTCTCCAGGAATAACTATACTTCTTTGTTCTTTTATCATACTCATTTTATATATTTTTTATCCGTTTTTAATATGGAACAAAATTGAAAATTTTGGGACATTCCAAAAATGTTTCATATTTTTGATATGGTTTTTGAGAAACGGTACGGATAATCCTCCTATTATTTTCTCACTTTTAGCTAGAATTAAGGGTAATTTATAAGGTTTACGGTAGAAAAGGTTGACAAATTTAAATAAGGAGATTAGTTTTAAAAAATGATGAATGTAGAAATTCCACCTCATAAGGCAAAAGATGTAGGTAATGATATTTTTGGAGAAGAACGCCTACAATTAGCTAAGATAGTTAAAACTGCACTTAATTCTTCTGGCGTTATCTGGTTTCTAGATGGCGGCACATTATTGGGAGCGTATAGAAATGGTAAATTTATTCATCACGATGATGATTTTGATACTGCTGTATATTTTGCAAATTACAAAGAAAAAGAACTTATTGATTTGATGCACCACATTAAGCAAGAATTGTATCCTCCTTATGATATTAGAATGGTAACTAGTTATGCAAGCAAATTGGAAATTTTTGATACAACCTCTCGTCGCTATTTATTACCAGGCTCAGAATATAAAGGGGCTGATTTTCATACGGTAACAGTAGACATACAAGTAATGACAGATATTGATGATTCAGTAATTAGTTTACATGATTTATTAAGACATTTAAAAATACCTAAAGAATCAATTCAACCGATTGGAAAAATTATGTGTGAAGGAGTAGCATTCAATTGCCCTCATCTTGTTGAAGAATACTTAAAAGCTCAGATTGGATATTTAGGTTTAAACGCTCGATTTGATTCAGAAACAAGAAAATATGTGAAAATAGAATAATCAAACAGAATAAATTTGGAAGTGGAGAGTTTTCATTTAATCTCCACAACTACCTGCCCAGAAGTAATAGAATTCAATTTATCGATAAACTCTTGCGCTAATCCGGCCGGAACTTCGCAGACAACTTTCCAATCGCCGTTTCCTAACCAATCTTCTTTGAGAACTTTATGTTGATGGACGATTCCATACATCTTGCCACTGAAAGTGGAAGGAATTGTAATCGTCATCTTTTTCTGTTCAATTTTAATTGGTAAAACAACTCTAATTTTACTAAGAACATCAGCGAATTGATCTTCCACCGGTTTGTTGTAATCTAACTGCACTTTTGTTTCTTCTAAAGCAGCTTCAATTCTGGTTGCGGGAATTGGTAAACCAGTTTTTGAATCAACCGCTTGTTTTCTGATTAGTTCAATTAGTTGCTTAAGTTTTTGTTCTCGCTCTTGTGAACGATGTTCAGAAGTTAATTGGATCTCGCCTTCTTTAATGATTAAATCGGCGATCTTTTCAAATTCAGTCGTCTTGAAAACTTGTTGTAATTCGCTTTCCGGAGCAATCTCGCCTTTCTTAGCGTCAAGAAAAATATTATCAGCCTGAACAACTTCTCTCAAATCGGTAATTTGATTGTTTTTATATTGTAAAGCTTTATCTGGATCAACAGAAATTTCAAAGGTTTTCCCGAATTTCTTTATTCGTGCTAAATTAAGCTTTACTTTATCTTGACTGATGATACCCATTTTACTTAATCAACTTTTTCATTTCGTCATTGCTTAATTTAGTGTAACGTTTATCTTTAACATCAATGAATGCAGCAACCATTCGATCGAAGTTAAAATCACTTTTAAGGAAACCTTTCATCATGCCCAAGCCCAATTTAAAACCTTCATCAATGCTCATTCCCGGTTTGTATTTCTTTTCCAATTCAGGAGTCAGTTCAGGTTCACCCTCGCCAATAACGGCAGCATAATGCTGGAAGTATAAACCGTAAGGTTCAGTTAGAAATAATTTGATCGTGCCATCTTCTTCCACTCCGCCAACTAACATGGAGACGCCGAAAGGTCTTAAGCCAGCTGATTGAGTACAGATTTGTTTCAAATCGCACATATCTTTAACAACAGAAATAATATCAATCTTGGAATCGTAGGTAACGGCATGTTGTTGCGCTTTTAACTGCGAGCGATCAACTAAAACTCTGGCGTCAGAGATAATTCCTGCTGCAGTTGCGCCAATATGGTCGTCAATACGAAACATTTTTTCGATCGCTTCCGAAACCATTAATTTTGAACTAATTCGTTTATCAGCGATAAAAACTACGCCGTCTTTACAAACCATTGCTAAAGCGGTAGGGCCTTGTTTAACAGTTTTTTTAGCATACTCTACTTGTAATAATCTTCCATCAGGGGAGAACATCGTAATACTTCTATCGTACCCCATTTTGTCCATCATTTGTTTATTTGGATTCATTTTTCTTTCACCTCTATAGATCCTCAAAAAAGAAACTACTTTTTTGGGATACCAGTAAAGTCTTTGCTTTACTGTGCATAAGTACTGGCTTTTTTTATGGTGCCAGATGTAATCATTGATTTAACCATTACTGGTTTGTTTTTAATCTTTTTGATTAAGATTAACCCCGCTTTCAGTTCATCAACCCACTTGTGGTTGACTTTAATGAGGAATTTATTGTTTTTAGATTTGATGAATAAAGGCACGGCTTTCGATAAGCCTAATTGGCCCAAGAATAAAAGTAAGGCTTGTTCAACAGCTTGCTTAATTTCTAAATTAGAAAATGTTGTGGCTGAAACTACTTCAAAGACAACGTACCTCTTCTTTTGTTTTAATGAAGGGAGTAGTTTCATCCGATAATCTCTTCCTCATCATCGAGTACTTCTGGAACATCCTCGCCCGCAGCCAACTCTCCGCTATTTCCAGCTAAGATGCTGGGATCGTTAGTCATGACAGTATCAGCGACAGCTTTCTCAACAATATCTAATTTACCAAATTTTCCAGTTGATAATTGTCGTTCATCACGGTACTCAGAACACCAACCATTTTCGATGTGGACTTTATCACCAATATTAACTTGATCAATCTGTTCGTTCCATAAAGTTAAGGTGATTTCTCCAGATTCGTCTTTACCTTTAGCATTACAGACTCGTCCTTCCTTACCGAACTTGTCAAAAGTGCGTGGTTCATCCTTACTGACAATTGTAAAAACAACGTCAATATTACCTTGTCTTGCTTGTATATCTTTGATTTCCATGTGGTAATGTTTTTTGATTATCTTTATAGATTTTTCTGTTTTTAAAAATATTAATTATTAGAGAGAATGAACTATTTAACAAATTTAGCAACTTTCTTCTCATCCCAACCTTGACTAATTAATTTAGATTTAATTTGAGAATTGGGAAGACCGCGTTCCTGACATTCTTTAATATAATTCTTCGCCGGAGCATACTTTTTTTGCTGTAAGAAGAAAAGTAATCCGCCGATTAGACTGCCAAGGATAAAACTTCCCACTAAAATGAACAACCAGAGCGGAGTCGGTTTTTGTTCAAGAGGAGCAGTAAGAACGGATTCAGTTTTACAGCTTAACGTTCCGCTGTCACAGCCGTATTGGCATGATTGTAAGGTGTTCCAGCTTTCTCCTGTACTAGCACATTGTTGTACCTGCGTACCTAGACAACGTTTACTACCTGCAGCACAAATGCGGTTAGAAGCTACTGAAGGAGTTGTTGCTACTTGACAAGCTCTTGTTTC
>JAHJDQ010000092.1 GCA_018812355.1 Nanobdellota archaeon
TGAACGTTGTGCAGAAGAAAGTTGTATTAGTCCATTAGAACAACACTCAGAAACTTTATCAATTGAAGGAGAAAGTTCTCCTTTAGAAGATCCAGCAAAAACTCAGTTAAAGAAAACAATAACTATTCCAGCTGTTTTATCGGCAGCAGCAGTTGATGCTATTAACCCTTGTGCTTTTGCAGTTCTAATTATTCTATTAACTACAATATTAGCTACAAAAAGCCGACATAGAGCTTTATTATCAGGATTAGCGTTTACAACATCAATCTTTATCTCTTACTTTTTAATGGGAATTGGATTATACACTGCAATTAATGCCACAGGAATAACTCACTGGTTTTATGGAATTGTAGCTGTGTTAGCCATTTTGATTGGTTTATTTAATTTAAAAGATTATTTGTGGTATGGAAAATGGTTTATAATGGAAGTGCCAATGAAATGGCGTCCAAAGCTAAAATCATTAATTAAAGGAGTAACTTCTGTTCCTGGAGCTTTTCTAATTGGTTTTGCTGTAAGTTTGTTTTTATTACCTTGTACCTCTGGGCCATATATTGTTATTTTAGGATTGTTGGCAAAGACAACTACTAAGAATTTTGCTTTGTGCTTATTGATTTTGTATAACCTAGTTTTCATTTTACCAATGTTAATTATTACATTAGCAATTTATTTTGGTTTTACAACAACTAAGAAAGCAGAGGAATGGAGAAAAAGTAAACTTAAAGTTCTGCATTTGATAGCTGGGATAATTTTATTGTTATTAGGAATAGGAATGTTTATAGCTATGTGGTTGGGAATGGTTTAATTTTTCAAACACTTCTCACAAGTTCCACTAACATCAATCTGAAAATGACAAACTTCTCCTTTAATATCTAAGAAATCAAGACTTTTAAGTTGGAAATGCTTAACCTCGCCGCATTTTTTACATACAAAATGGCAATGATTATCTTTATCTCTTGAATAAATGGTTCTCTTTCCACATAAATATGAATGTATTTCTCCTGCTTCAACTAATCTTTTCAGAAAACGGTAAACAGTTGCAACTCCAATTTTATGGTTTCGTTTAATGGCTTTTTTATACAAATCATTTCCATCAAAGAAAGAATTAAACTTAACTAATTCTTCTCTTAATATCTTCTTTTGTAATGTTTGTCTCATTGTAATAATTTCAAGCAATAAATTACTTGAACGCAACCTCTTAATGATAATCAAATTCAATAACATTTATAAATTGTTTGCTCTTTTATTGAAGTAATGTCAACAGCAACTTATGCAATTATCAGCGTAATAATAGTTTCTTTAGTTGCGGTAATTGGAGCTATTCCTTTATTACTTAAGAAAAAAGTTTCTAAAAAATTGTTGTTATTCCTGCTTAGTATTTCTGTGGGAGTAATATTAAGTACAGTTTTCATGGACTTTTTACCTGAAGCAGTTTCACATGGCTATACTCTAGGAGTGGCATTAAACATATTGGCAGGATTTTTAGTTTTGTTTGTTGTGGAAAAGTTTGTTCACTGGCATCATTCTAAAAAATGTGCTGAAACTGATCACGGACATGGTCACGCTTACAACTTAGCTCCAATTAATTTAATTGGTGATGGAGTTCACAATTTTATTGACGGGTTGGTTATTGCTGGTAGTTATGCAGTTAATATTTCTTTAGGAATTACAGCTACAATTTCCATAATATTCCACGAAGTACCTCAAGAGATAGCTGATTTTGGAGTATTACTTTATTCTGGGTTTTCAAAGAAGAAAGCATTATTTTTTAACTTTTTATCAGCTATTACTGCAATTTTAGGAACTGTTGTAGGTTTGATATTAGTTACTAAACTACATAATTTTACTCAGTTTATCATTCCGTTTGCAGCTGGAAACTTTTTATACATTGCAGCTTCAAATTTACTGCCTGAATTACATAGGCATTGTAAGCTAAAAGATTCATTATTACATTTGTTAGCAATTATTATAGGAATTGGGATTATTGTGTTAGTAGTCTTATATGGGCCAGCACATGGTCATGGAGGTTAATAAAATGAAATTAGTTTTTGTATTGTTGGTTGTAAGTTTGATGTTGTTTACTGTTGGATGTGATACTGAATTAGGACATTCACATGAAGATCACGACCATGATGGAGATGGTATTCAAGATCATACAGAAGAAGAACATCATGAAGAACATGATAACTTTGAAAAGGAACTCCCCCATGAATGATTAAATTTCTTTATGTAGTAAAGTGTAACTGTCCGAAGGACTACAGACCCCCCTTTTTTACTTTTAGAACTTAAACACAATTGAAACTAACATCGCGATTATCCGAAGTTGGCGTAGCCAATTTGGGAAAATTCCTGCAAGGGATTTTCCGGATAATCGCTGTTAAGTTCCCTGACGAACGTAGTGAGGAAAGTGCAACGTGGTGCGGAGCGAAGCGGAGCAAGTTCGTGAACCACTGGCAATAAAGGTGCTGCCGTTCTAACACTTTAAGTGCTTGAGTTCCTCTTCGTATGTTGTTACTCCATGATTACAAAAGTTTTATAAATAAGCAGGGATTACTTATTATTATGTCAGAAAACGTCTATAATCCAGAAATAAGCCATTGGTATGATGCCATAATGGAAGCAGGATATAATCCTAGTGACCACAAGGCTGCTGCTGATGCTATTGTAAAAATACTTGGCTCAAGAAAGAAAGTTCTGGAGTTGGGAATTGGAACGGGTTTACTTGCTGAACAATTAGCGGATGTAGGAATAGAACTTTCTGGATTTGATTTTAGTCAAGATATGTTAAAAAGAGCTGCAGTAAGACTTGGGGATAAAGTTAAGTTGTATCGGCAAGATGTTTTGAATTTAGATTTGTCTGAAACCTATGAAGCAGCAGTTTCTCAAGGTGGCGTATGGGTAGCAACTAAAGATGGAAACTGCTTAGATAGTCATATTACTGGTTATGAAAGAAATCTTCAAGGTTTAAGAAGAGTGGCAAAACATCTTGATGACAATGGCTTATTGATTATTAATCTTGGTCCTGAACAGAGAGATCTAACAATGCAGTTAGCTGATGGGGCAGAATATTCTCAAAAAGTGAAGTTTGTTGGAGATAATTTTGAAAAGGATTATTTTGTAATGAAAGATGGAAAAGTTGTTGCCCATCAGCATGTTGTATATACAAGATTTAATCCAGAACAGACCGCAAGGATTATAGACGAAGCAGGATTTAGAAAATCAGGAATAGATGATAGTAAGAGTTTTGTAGTCTATGAAAAGAAGTGATTTTCTGGAACTCAAGCCCATTCAAAATAAGCATAATAAATAAAGGCAGCACCTAATTTCTTTACTTCTCGTAAGAGAGTATCAACTCTAAGTGGTTCACGAATTGAACTTAACGTTAGGATTATGAGAAGTCGTGCGTAGCACGATTTGGGTGGAGAAGTCTGCAAGACTTCGTAACCTCATAATCCTTGTTATATTTCCCGAAGGGCTGAAATTTAGTGCAACGTCCCGAAGGGAAATTTCAGAGTCGTCGTGTCATTAGTTTTTATGGGGGTTGCCGCCGTCGTTTTTACTTATTTTTCTGTGCTACAAATAGCACAGATTCTGGACATCCAGCAAAATTATCTTGAACCTCAAGAATATTGAAACCAGCTTTTGCGAGCATTTGTTCCATCCTCTTTTGATCTATACGCAAAAGCGGTGCTCTGTTTAATCTTTGTTTAAGCAGTATGGATTTTCCACCCCATTCAATTTTTTGACCAGTTACATCTTTACCTCGCAACACATATCGCATTTCATCCCAACGAGTATCATGATTGCCTCTTGTGAGAATGTGAGTGTCTTTTAGTAAAACTAATCCGTTGCCTAACTTGATTGTGTACGTTGGGATTTTGAATGGTTTTTCATGGGGTGGAAAATGAGTGAAATCCACAAAAAAGAGACCGTTTTTCTTTAGTGCTTTGAAGGTTCTCTTTAGCGTATCTTCGCAAACTTTGTAATTTGGTAAATAGCGAAAAGATTCCCAAAAGCAACAAACCACATCATATTTGCTTGTGGCACGTAATTTACTCATGTCCGCAACACTGAATTTTGCATCAATTGATTTTGTTTTTGCTTTTTCAATTTCATCTTTAGAAATATCTGTTGCGGTAATGATAAAACCAGCTTTTGCCAATTGCTTTGTGAAGTTGCCAGTGCCACAAGCTACTTCCAAAAGTGTCTTTGCTTTTGGGTTGTGTTTTTTGATGAGTTTTACGATTTTTGTTGCTCTTTGTTTATAGACAGCTTCGGTTGTAATTTTGTCAAAAGCTTCAACCATTAAGCCAGAGTAAAACTCATCTCTCTTTTTTGTGACCATAATAAATCAAAGATTAAACAGCGTTATAAATATATCTTTTTTGAGATGAAGCACCAAGGCGGCAATCCCCAATTATTAATTAACACGACGATTGAATATAACTGGTATATATCTAGAAACATTTCGTATATACTACATTTATTGTATAA
>JAHJDQ010000093.1 GCA_018812355.1 Nanobdellota archaeon
GTGCTTACGATTATCGCTTTTGTTAGCGTTGACTTTATGATGATATTTTTGATTATTTTTGCTATCATAAAAGCAGCTTTCAGTGTGCTTAATTCAGATGTAGGCAGGGGAGTAAAGAAAGCTGTGAAATATCTATTATGAATCCTTAGGCGAAAACTTAGGGTTCACTCGGTAAAACAACGATTTTACTGAGGCACAAAAGGGAAAACTATCCTTTTTTGTGTGGCAGTTGTGGGAGGAGTAACGTCCTCTTTTTTATTTTATTTTTTTAGTACAACGTCACGATTTTCCGTTTAATTGCTGTTAAGTGATGGTGAGCGTAACGAAGTGGAGCGAAAGCGCAACGTTCCCTTGAGTTTTTAGATTTGAGAATATAATAAATTCCGAACGTAGTGAGACTATATTTTTAGAAAAAGTGCCCCTTATTTAGCAATATTCCAGAGGAGATTAAAGTATTCAATTTGTGCTTTAGATAATTGTTCATTTTCAATACTTACTGCAAAATATGGTTCTTTCCAGATAAAGAACACAACTTTATTTTTGTAAATTAATGTGGTTATTGGAGATAGTAATTTCTTATCTAAATATTTGTATTCTCCATTTTTTAGTCTCTTGAATTTTGCATTCTTTTCTACGATTGCAATTTCTTTGGCTTTGAATTGGTCTAATTTTATTATTGCTTGTTCATTAAAATATCCAAGAATTTCTTCATACTCCTTTCTTATACCAATTACTCTGTATTCTTTTGTCCCATCAACTATATCTTTACCGACAGATTTTAATCCCTCTTTTCCATAAAAGAGTTCGCATTTTACGGGTTGGGGAGTTTGATTGGAAATCCTTTTTAATTCAGGAAGGATATTTTCTAATGAGGAATATTTTTCTTTAAAATGGTGCAATAATTTATCTGGGGCTAAAGCACTAAAATGCTTAGATTTGTTTTTTATGTATGAAGAAACAATTCCTCTGCCGATTAGTCTTTCCAAAATATCATATGTTGTTGTTCTATCAATTCCAATTTCTTTTGAAATTTTGAGTGCTGGAGAATCATCTAATCTAATAAGTGTGAGATATATTTTTATTTCTCTTTCTTCAAATCCTAAATCTCTCAAAATCTCAAATACTTTGACCATGAATAAGGGTTAATTTAGGGATTATTTAAATGTTGCGGAAATTCTACAACATAGATATAAATATTCCGATAGTTTTCACTCACTTATGACGTTAGATGATGAGACTCAACACGAGATTAAAGGATTATTTCGGAGATTTGCGTTATTTGGCATATCAACCAGACCTCAGCACTTTGACCTACAAGTTTCTAGAATTGAAGAAATTTGCGATGTTGATGGCAAAGTAGTTTTGCTTGAACTAGCACCGAATTATGCAGAACTTGTAGACCAAGGCATATTACGTCCTAATATGTATGTGTCCATAGCAGAACATTGGAAAGGAAGGTATTCTAAACTAATAGCAGGAGATCAAGAATTAACTATTCCTGAAAATCCGGATTGGATACTTGGTCTTGCTATGGGTGAGAGTTACTATTACCCAAAATGGAATCGTGAAAAGATTATGCGGGAAAATATTGTAAAGGAAAAACCTGATATTGTTATTGTAGGAAATGGAAACTCAGATATGATAAAAAATCATTTTCCACACGCTTATTATACTGTTTTTGAAATAGATGGGGGATATTCTGCAAGTTCTACAGGTCACGACAGGGGGATTCACGAGTGGAATAATCCGGGTAAAGTAATCAAATTACCAAGCGAATATTAGGAATCGAGGGGGCACTTTTTCTTTTTTCTCAAATCTAAAAATTTCTCTTAACAGATTTTATCAGTTGAAACTGTTTCCAAGAGATGTATGCCATCATCTCCTTTTCAGGAAGAACGCAAATAGTAAGATAATTATTAAAGAAATCTAAAAAGTCTTTTCTTTTCATAGCAAGATTAGTATTACATGTTAAAAATGTATCAAAATTTTCAAAACAAATTTTTCTTTGGTTCTTGTTAAAATAACATTTCCTCAGGCAATGATTTTTCTTGTACCAATTAATATGATATAAGATGTTCTTAACTCGGTTCTTGCTTTTGACGTATGCCAAAACGCAATTAATCTCATTGTATGTAATTGAATCATCTTTAACTCTCTGTTTGATGATCTTAAGAGTATCAGTTTCAGAATTGATTGATGACAAAATTGTTTTTATCTTTTCATGTGGAAGGATTTTCCAGATAGAAAGTTGATTATATTCAATAAGATTAGCAAAATGATCCCAAACTGTATTTATCTTGATATTCCTAAACCTTGCGATTTCCTCTACGGTCTTTCCCTTCTTAAATAAGAAGTGGGTTTGTTGAACACTAAATTTTAATTCAGATTCCTCACTCTTCTTTAGAAAATTCTGGTGTTTAGTGAGGTTATGTTTTTGGATCGGTTCCCCAAGTGGAAAAAAACTATTAAACATTCTTACAAGATGTTTTTTGTATTTGAATGTATTTGCGTGAGAAATGTGTGCCAACCAACCTTCAAACGATTCTACTACCTTTTCTCTTGTTATTCTTTCCTTATTGAATTGTTTTCGCTGGCGAACCATTTTTCTTTCAAACCTTTTGACACTTTTCTTCTTGATTCTCTTGTGGTGTTGGTATAACCTAAAGCCCAAAAATCCAACGCCAGTCTCCAAATTGAGAACTTTTGACTTATCTGGATGGAGTTGTAGAGCAAGACTTTTGGTGCAAAAAGATTCAATTACTTTTTTGAAGTTGTATAATATATTCTTGTTATGATGAAGGATAACAAAATCATCAACGTATCGGATGTAATGTTTTGCTTTCAGCTTATGTTTTACAAACTGGTCTAATTCGTTAAGGAAAACGTTAGCAAAAAATTGTGAGGTAAGATTTCCTAAAGGCATTCCTTTGCCTTGAAGTTGAGTCTTATGGTTTTTCAGGATTATTTCAATTAGTTGCATGACTTTTTTATCTTTGATTTTCTTCTCAAGAATGGAGCAAAGAATCTTATGGTCAAC
>JAHJDQ010000094.1 GCA_018812355.1 Nanobdellota archaeon
GATGAAGATGATTGCTTACGAATATGCTTCTAGAGGAAAATTAATCCCCATTTATCTTAAGCTTAATCATTATGCAGGAGAGTCTTTAGTAAGAATTGTTAAGGAACATATTCAGCAAGTGACTGGGGAAGAAGTCAGAGAAGACATGATTAAAATTCTTCTGAGCGAAGGAACTTTTTTGTTTCTGTTTGATGGATTGAATGAAGCCTCTGGGCAGGTTAAAATTGATTATACGCTCTTAGATAGATCAGATTTAGTTTTGGATAGTCTGAATAAATTTATTTTTAGGGAAGGTTATAAGAATAATCTCTTTGTGATTGGCTGTAGGGCTTACAATGACCCTAAGAGAAGACTGCCAATAACAACTTTCCAACTTAACAAACTGGATGACAAGAAAATTAAGCTAATACTAAAAACTGAAAATGCTTCTGAGTTAGGCAGGCAAATCTGGAAAGACAAGGAACTCTTCTCCCTTTGCCAGAATCCTTTAATGTTATCTATGTTAATCAAGAGTGACAAATTCAGTTTCAAGAACAAGAGCCAGCTTTATGATTATTTCATCCAGAATCTCTTAGGGGATGAGAAATGTTTTAATGACATAATTAATGTGTTGTCGCAACTTGCTTATCAACTTAATTTTGTTTGCTTTAATCTTCCGTATAGTGAAGCTTGTCATTTGATAGAAAAAATATCTTTTGAATCCGGAATTTCTAAAGAGAAAACCGATGAGATAATAGAGTCTATCTTCCAGTCTAACATTATCAGAAAGGAGGGCAATTATTGTGAATTCATGCACCAGTCCATTCAGGAATATTTAGCGGCAAGAGAATTAAGAAACAAAGACTTTGGCAAGGAAGAACTGCTTAAAATTGTTAAGAATAAGCACTGGCACGCTTCCTTATTGTTCTACGCAAGCACCGAGAAAGACATTGATAAGTTATCAAGCACACTCTATGAGCAGTTCATCTTAACTAACGACCACAGCTTATTATTCTTAGCGGCTCACTGCTTAATTGAAAATAGGAAATGCAAGGGAGAGTTGTTCAATAAAATAATTAATTCTTTACTTAACATCTACAACTATCGGGATGAAAAGTTTTACATTTATTGGTATGAACTGAACAACATTTTTGGGAAATGGAAAGATGCCAAAGTAAACAACAAGATTGTAAGCCATTTCAACAATCTTGATTCTGAAATATCTGCAAGGATGACTAACATCCTCTTCCATTCTAAGCGGAACATTGGTTATTCCAAGAATAAGAAACTGTTTATGAAGATAATTGACGACGATTCTAACCACCATCTACAGTACAGCTTAATAGAATTGATTGGGATTAACAAGCTGGAAGAATTTTTACCTTTGATATTTTCAAAAATAAAAAGTGATGACCCTATAACTTCAGCAGTGGTAATTTGGGCAATTGAACAAATAGGATTTTCAGGATTAGATGAATGGCTGAAGAAAAATAAAGAAAAGCAAAAAGCGGAAGAATATCTTGCTTCTGTAAAGGAAGAATTGTTTGTGAGAATTTCTCACTTAATTAAAGAAGCTAAAGAAGATTACGTTATTGGCCACTGCATGATTGAACTGGCAAGGCTGGATTACAACAAAGCTGTGCCGATAATTTTTGAATACCTAAACGACAAGACGATCATAAAATATCATGCTTGTTATGCTCTTTCAAGAGAAGAAAGGGTTGACATGAGCCAGATTTTTGAAAAAATCTGGGACAACAAATTTGACGAGATGAGATTGATGTTAAAAAATATCGGAGGTCAATAAAATGACAGAAATTAATTACAAACCAGACCATGTGGCATTAACCGTTTCCGATTTGGAACGGTCAATGGAATGGTACCAGACAATGTTTGGCTTTGAGAAACAGACACAATTCGACAGGCCAGACTTAAAGTTAAAAGGGGCGATGATGAGGTTACAAAGTTTTGGAGTAGAATTGTTCCAGCCGTATGAAGCAGGAGAACTGCCAGAATACAGGAGAGAGTGGGGCAGTGACTTATCAGTTACTGGGACAAAACATTTAGCCTTGCTAGTTGCTGATGTACAGAGAGCTTATGTTTCCTTAGAAAGCAAAGGAGCAGACATTGCTGGTGACATAGTTACGGGCAAGACAGCTAAATATTTTGTTGTGAAAGATCCTGACGGAATATTGGTTGAAGTGAAAGAAGCCTTAGGAGGTAAATAAAATGAGCCTAGGAAAAACTATTCGCTTGGAAAGGATTTTGCACAACGGCAGGATGGTAGTAATTCCTATGGATGATGGTCTTCTTGACGGACCTGAAGGAGGCTTAAGAGACATGAGAGACAAGGTAAGGCAAATCGTTGAAGGCGGGGCTGATGCAATGTTGGGATTTAAAGGACTGCTGAAACGTTGTTATACTGAATTGGCTGGAACTCCTTTCGTGATGAACATTACTGCCAGTACCGGTTTAAGTTATCACACTAGGAAAACCTTGGTAGGTTCAGTTGAAGATGCCTTAATCCATGGTGCTGATGCTGTTGGAGTACACGTGAACGTAAGTTCAGAATACGAAAGAGAAATGATTAGCAATTTAGGGATTGTTTCCGAAGCTTGCGACAGATGGGGAATGCCTTTGTTAGCTTTGATGTATCCTCGTAAAGAAAAGCCTGATGGGAAAGATGACAACTACTTAGAACTTAAGCAGGGAAATCCTGAGGAATATGCAAAACTAGTTAGGCACGCAGTTAGAATCGGCGTTGAATTAGGTGCAGACATTATCAAGACGCATTATACTGGTAGTGTAGAAACTTTCAGGACGGTTGTTGAATCTACTTCCGGTGTTCCCGTGGTAATTGCTGGTGGCCCTAAAGTAAGTGATAAAGAAGCTCTTGAGAATGTTTATGGAGCGGTGCAGGCAGGCGGTGCTGGAATTTGTTTTGGTCGTAACGGTTTTAACAGGGATAATACGGCTGATTTTGTTAAGGCTTTGCGTGAAATTGTTCATGAGGGGAAAACAGTTAATGAAGTTGTTTGTTATTTAGGTTAGTTTTTCTAAAAAAGAGAGGGGTTGATGTTTTAATGTAGGTGAAACCATTAAAAGTTGCAAAATGAATTAGATTATGGTGTTATTTAATCAACCAATACCTGCTTATAAGCCCAAAAAGGTAATAACCCCTTGCATACCATTTTCCAGAGAAATAATCTTGCCCGTTTCATTATTTTTTATCAACTGTATTAAGTTGTTCTTCCCCGCACTTCACGAGTAACCTTGTTTTTTAAGTTTTAGGTACTCTTCTTCTATTCCATCAAGTGTTCTTTTAGTTTTTGCCCATAATCTATATATGTAGATTTGTAGTAAATACTTATATATAAAGTTTTCTACATTTGTAGATATGGCATCAAAACGTCAGGTAAGCTTCTTTATTGAGACAAACTTATGGAAAACTTTTGCCAAGAAGTGTATTGATGAAGGCAAAACAAAAACTGAAATTCTCACAAAATTAATAGAAGGGTATGTTAAGAAATAACCAGACTTTATTTTTCTTTAAAAAGTAAACAAAGTTTCAAATGGAATCCCGTTAATTTAGAAGTGTAAAAATAGGCAATTAACATTATTATGTCCTCAATGATAACAATATATTTAAACAATATTTAATCATACAATATTATGGCTATCGAAAATCGATGTTATGTTGATGGATGCAATAAGTCACCTCGGTATATAATTGAATGGTACGGTGTGAATCAATATGGTCAAAATCCTGAAGTTGCTGATGAGAGAGCTGTGTGTGACCAATTTAGTCATTTAGTTAATTTATCATACCATAATCGGTTTGGCGGAGTTCCAGACGGAATTGTAGATTTTGATAATTGGGATAAAGAAAATCCCTCATTAGTAAAAAAAGTTATTGATGCAATGAAATGGTAATCAATTATGATAGTAAAACCTTACCTTGGAATAACTGGACCCGTTAATATTAATGAAACTAGAGCTATTTGCAAAGAGTTTTCCGAAGTAGGATTCTCTATGGAAGGTATCCATATTCCAATGCTGGGATTTTTGGTAAGTTACAAAACATTAAATCAAAAAACAACTGAAAATAAACGATATCCTCCAGTCAATACGCTTCCAGAATTATTGCAGGCAACAGAAGGAAAAGTTCTAACGATGATCCATTACAATTCAAGAGAAGCATCATTATCAAACCAAGTTGCCCAAGTCTTTGATGGGATTTATGAAAATGGATTGTGCAGAGCTATTCAGCTAAACATTGTTTGGCCAGAAATTGGTCAAGTTGCAAGAATAAAAGAGCAACATCCAGAGATGCAAATTGTTTTTCAAGCATCACACAAAGCTATGGATGGAAAAAATCTTATTCAGATTGCACAAGGGATTAAAGCTTATGGTGATTCATTAAGTTATGTTCTTATTGATCCGTCTGGTGGTAGAGGAATACCTTTTGATTTGGAATCTTCAGTGGCGATTTATTTAGAATTAAGGGAAAAATGTCCAGATTTAACTATTGGTTTTGCCGGTGGATTTACTGGAGAAAATGTTGCTCCAAGATTAAGGGAAATTATTCAGCAAATTGGAGAAAATAATTTTGGTATAGATGCTGAGGGTGGATTAAGAGATAAAATTACTTCTTCCTACGGTGATGATTTGCTTAATATTGAAAAGGTGAGAGGGTATCTTCAATCCGCTTCATCAGTTTTGCAATAAAATATTTTGTTCTGATAATAAATTGTTTATTAGTTTAATAATTTTAAAAAAAGAAAAATAATTTATAACCTATTTAGGGTTACAACGAATTCAATCACAAAAAGGAACTCGTTTCCTTTTGTGCAAATGGGAAACCTATCCCATTTAGCACCTCCTTGCTCGCTTTCGCTATTGCTTGCAGATTTCCTGTTATCTTCTTATAATCTGCATCGTACAAGGCTAAGTAGTTGAAACTCTTGGTTTCAAGACCAAAGCGTTTACAGACTACATATGCTGTCCCCTCAGCCTGAATCTCTTTCTGCTGTTTTGAAAGAGATTTTCCTTCTTCTGTGTAATGAAGAAGTTCATGAGCAATCTCATGTACTAGCGTGTTTACTTTAGTGTTTATGCTTCCCTCAGAGGAGACTTTTATCTCTCCGCCCTTACTGTAGCCATAAACTCCGTTTATACCAAGAGAAGCAAAGTCAAGCTTGATGTTTTTGGCTTGACAAAATTCAACTAAGTAGTCAAGAAGTTTTCCTTGATCTTCTCC
>JAHJDQ010000095.1 GCA_018812355.1 Nanobdellota archaeon
CTACGTAGTCGGGAGAACTTAACAGCAACTATGCGATTACATTCCAGTCGCCACTTCGTAGCTCCTTCCATTCCATCCAAATTTCCCTTCGGGAAACTTCGCATAGTTGCAACGTTAAATACAATAAAATTTCCATTTCTTTTTTTAAAAACAAGGGGGAGTTCAGGTGCTACGCACATATTGTATTTTACTGCGTAAAATCTATTTATAGTATAGATGGGGGGAGTTCTAAACATATTGGGTGAGTTTTGTCTTCTCTTCTTTAATTTCTCCATTTAATAAATTAATAGCATGATTTGTTACATGCCACATTAATACTGGAGGAATTGCATTACCTAAACTTTTATAGATTTGAGCATCAGAACCAACTAATTTGAAATCATCAGGAAAAGATTGAATCCTAGCAACTTCTCTAGGTGTAAATCTTCTGAATTTACCATTAACTTTGATTACTGGGTCTGTACTATTTAAACTAACTTTAGCAAGATGCGCAGTAACAGTATTACATGGTTTTAATTCATCTTGCGCCCTTCCTTTATTCATTTGTGGATTTGCATTAAGAAGTCCTTGGTGTGCTCTATCGCTAAAGAAATATTTCTTTGATACTTTGTTATGATCAAAAATTACATTCTGTAAAGGTATAGGTTTATCTAAATTCGTTGGTTTTGGGAACGAAGGAAAAATATCTAAGTCTTTTCTGAACCCCATAATAAATACCCTTTCCCTTTTTTGTGGGACACCATACTCAGAAGCATTAAGTAGTTTATAATCAACTTCATACCCTGCTTTTTTAAATTCCTTTAAAATCAGTGGAAAAGCTTGTTTCTTGTTAGCAGAAAGAATTCCTTTAACATTTTCAGCAATAAACATCTTCGGTTTTTTCTCTTTAAGAAGTCTAATCATTTCAAAAAACAATTTACCTTTTTCAGATTTAAAACCTAATCTTGGTGGATTCTGTGCAACAATAGAGAAAGATTGACAAGGAAACCCACCAACTAAAATATCGTGATCTGGAATTCTTTGTTCAGATATATTTTTAATATCATCACACAGAATAGAATGATTAAAATTTTCATTGTATATATTACATGCTGACTGTTCATTGTCGTTTGCAAATACAACTGATAATGGATGTTTTTTAAATGATTTATTAAGAAATGAAAATCCGCCCAACAACCCCACTTCTGTTCCACCACATCCTGAAAATAAGGAAACTACTTTTAACCTTCCCATGCTAACAACTCCTCATAGTTTCCTGCTTTGTCATTAAATGTAACATCAACACCTCTAGACATAGCCATCTTTAATGTTCCTTTTTTGTACTCTTCGACAGGATTTCTAATAATAAACATTTTTATTGAATGCCTTGTGATAACAAGCCGATAAATAAAGTATTTATCACCAAAACTCTGAGCAACATTCCATTCATTATCAGTTAAATGGAATTTTTTAAAATCAATCTCAGTATTACTAATAGTTGTTTTTACTTCAACACATCTAATCTTAGAATTCAATTCAAATGAGCGTATATCATAACCTAACTTTAAATGGTTAGGTAAACAAACAACTTTCGAAATTAAATCTTCTCTTTTTCCATTTTTTAATCTCATACATTCATGACCGTGAACTAAACTTTCCCCTGTATCTCCTATTTCCTTGGTTCGCAGGTCTTCTCTTGATTCAATTGCCTCTCTAAATTCAGAGATGTCAAGAGCTCCTGTGAGTTTTTCCAATTGTTTGTATTTTGAAGTATCAAGCCCTAGATATGCAATTACATCTGTTTCAAAGTCAGTTCTTTCATTTTGTTTAACTAAATAAACGAACCAATTAATCTGAGCTGTTTTTAGTTCAGAAACTTCAAAGTCTTTACCATAAAATTTATCAAAACCACTAAAATAGGATTCATCACTAATAAAAGAGATAATTGTTTCCATTTCAGATTCATTAATACAATAATTTATTCCATGCTTTTTCAAAAGATTTGCATAGTACATATAATCAAGAATATCTCCAGCATACCTAATAATATCTCCTTTCCAATCATAATTTTTATTTTCATTTCTGTTTTTCTCAATTAAGGATAATACTTCATCTTCATTGTTCTTTCCAGATGTAACTCGTAAATCATTAAATATACAATGCGTTGCTTCAGCTTTTGTAATACCAAAAACAGATGAATCTTTATCTTTTGCTTTTTTTAATAATTTAAGAATAAATTGCACCGGCTTAAATTTAATACCAACATCAATTATTTTTTTAATCTCTTGAGTTTTAAGATGACCACCAGGATATTGAAATGAGAAACAATAGTACTTAAAGAATTCAACTAAATCTTGGTGTTCTGCTAATTTAATTGCAATTGGACTTGGTTTTTCTGTCTGCTTTTTTAAATCATACAATATTAAACCAAAAAGAGAACTTATTTCTGTTCTCCAATTACTTATGGTTTTTTCTACCACTACTTGATTTCCCGGAAACTTTCTAATAAGCTTATTTAGTCGAATATCAAAATCTTTCTTTGGTGCTTCTTTCATTTGCGAAAGTTCATTAGCTACAAATAGCAAGACTCTTTCAACATCGTTCTTAAATCTTGGTCGAACATGATGTAATCTAAAATAATATTTTTCAGGGATAGCGTAATTAGTTTTAACCATTAAGCCACCTCTTTAATTGGCTTCCTACACTTTTTGCAAGTAAAGGTGGAACTGCATTACCTACTTGCCTATATTGTGAAGTTTTACTACCTAAAAAAATAAAATCATCAGAAAAAGATTGAATTCTTGCTGATTCTCTTACAGATGGAACCCTATTTTCCCAAGGATGGAAATGGTGTCTATGTCCAGTATCTATCGTTAAAGAGGGTTTAGAACTATTTAGCCTAGTCCATGCAATATTTACTTTTCTAGTTCCTTGTAAATGCTTTGGAAGATTTTTATAATTCCCCCCTTCTGGAACAAGGCTAATTATTTTTTTTGTTTTTTCTGAATGATTTGTACCAACATGATTATGAAGAATCGTACTTTTTTGCCTCATTAATTTTTGATATTTATTAGTGGGTTTAGTATTATATTTTTCAACAACTTCATCGCTATTTAATTTAGGTAAATCGCTTAGTGCTTCTGCTAATGTAACCACTTTATTATTGGATTTAGGAAATTGAAATTCTTTTCCTTTAGTTCCAACAATTACAATTCTTTTTCTAATTTGAGGTACCCCATACTCATCAGCTTTTAGTATTTTATGTACTACTGTATATCCCCTCTTTCTAAATTCATTCTTTATACTGTCTAAAGCTTTTCCATCATACAAGGATGAAAGCCCAGGTACATTTTCAATAATTGAAACTTTTGGTTTGAGAATATCAACTATTCTAAAATATTCTAAATATAATGAATTTCTTGGATCAATAAATGCCCTTTTACCTGATATGCTAAAACCTTGACAAGGAGGTCCGCCAATAACTACATCAACTCTTTTGTTTCCTATTTTTTCCTTAATATCTTTCTGTGTTACTTCTCGAATATCTTTTAACAAATATTTTGAGTTTTTATGATTATGTAAAAATGTTTTAGATGCATCAGCATCACTATCTATTCCTAATAAGATATTAAAACCTACTTTTTCAAAACCATTACTAAGACCTCCGCAACCAGCGAATAAATCGACTACATTCATGTTATTTTTCATCATTCATTTGCTCCTCTATCATTATTTCAAATTGTCGAGATACTATCCATCCTTTCTTTTTGCAAAATTCCCTATATGTATCATATAATTCAGATTTAACTTTCAAAGTGATATTTTTTGTGTCCATTTACTTATACCTCGTTTCAACATATACTCCAAATTTTCTTATAATATTTAAGATTAACATGATAACATGGAAGAATAAAAATAATAACATGAATTCTGCAAGGTTTATTGATATATTTCTTATAGTTATGATTAAATCATAATTTCCATAGAATAAGATTAAAATGACCAATCCAACCCCAAATATAATTGAATTCAAAATATTAAAACTTAAATGTTTTCTTAACTTTTCAATATCAGAATCGAGTTTATCTTTACTTTTAACTTTAGTTTTACTCAATAATAAGACAAGAATATTTATTAAAAAACCAACAATTATCGAAAAAAAGCTTATAGAATTTCCAATAATAGATGAAATGCTCTTTGAATCAATAAAAAACATTACTAATAGAGATA
>JAHJDQ010000096.1 GCA_018812355.1 Nanobdellota archaeon
TCTATACGGCGAGTTAATCAAATTTACTCTTATTATCTTCAGAATGAGGAGCCCCCTACCATTGGTAGGAGGATGGGGCGACCTACCCGCCCCATAACTGATACAGAAAAGAGCCTTGTTCAAAAAGCTTACGCAAAGTAGATGCTGGGTACTAGTTCTGGCCTTTTTTGATTTTTCAATAATTATTTTCTGTAAACCCCTTCTTAGTGGTTAGAAAAGTTTATTTTGTCGACGATAAACATGATAATATGCAATTGAATTTGAGTACATTTGAATCTGAAAAATCAACAGAAACACGAGTGAATGAAAGTATCGCTTCCAACCTTTCATTAAAAGGTTTGGACAAAATCTCGGGTTTAGACGAGATTTTGAAAGATATTTTCTGTAATTATGAGCTTAAAAATGGCATTTTAAAACTGATAAACGAAAAATGTAGTTTTTGCCATGGGAAATTAAAAAGAAAAGGGGCGTATGATAAAGAAATTACTTTGCCTGGTGGTGCCAGTTTAATCTTAACTTTTCATCAATATTCTTGTCCTAAATGCAAGAATAAAGTTGATCGTAAATTGGGTTCTTGGTTTCACAAAGGAGAGCGTTATAGTTCTAATATGAAAGCTGATGCTGTACGACTATATTTAAGCCATCTTAGTTCATATGATGAAGTAAGAAAAGAGTTGAATAAAGTGTATAAAACTAACTTATCAAAGAAAACAATTCGTAGATGGCTTAAAGACATAGGAAAAAAAGCATTTAAAGAATTAGATGCTCAAACTCACTTTAGTGGTCATTTTGTTTACGACGAAGAATATATGAAAGTTTACTTAGGTGATGTAGGGAAAAAAGATGCTAAACTACAAAGAGTAGAAGTTTATCTTCTACTCTTTCGTGATGCAGTCACAAAAAATGTAAAGTTAATGCTTTCAGATTGTTTGGATAAATCAATCTTAATTAACTCCTGGAAAAAGTTTGTTGATTGGACAATAAAAAATAATATTCCCTTTCTTACTCTTACTACTGATGGTAAAAGAGAATATAATATCATGACAAATGAAATAAATAAAGAGTATAATTTCAACATTAAACATGCTTATTGTATTTTTCACTTAAAGAAAAATTTGTTTGAAGTATCAAACAAATTTATTTTTGGTTGCATGCAAACCAAAAAAATATTACCTGGAAATGTTCTTAATCAAATTAAGGAAATTGAAAAAGTCATTGATTCTCCTACAAAACAAGAATTTGACAAAAATCTAAAAATACTAAAACAACAAATTAATACTTTTATAAAACCATTACAAGATCAAATAATAAGATTACGGAAATATGAGAAAAATTATACATTACATAAAGAATTTCCATTTTTAAGGACAACAAACACCTGCGAACAGTGGTTTGGACAAACCAAACCAGAAAAAGTGAAAAAGGGGTTTAAGACTAAAAATGGTTTAATAAATGTACTTAAAGCTTTAGCAGTAAAGTACGTATTTAGTTGCTAGCCATATAAACCAGATTAGCTAAAATATTCTTTTCTTGTAATCTCCATGTTTGCATTACAGATAAGCAAACATCAATCCAATTTTTTCCAACTTCGTTTCTGTAACATCCCATCCTTTTTCGATGCATGACTATTCTACGTAAACCTCGCTCTGCGAGGTTATTTTGGAAAGGCACACCAGGATAATCCCATGCTGTAAACCAATCATCTCCTCCATTTTTGATAAGATTGCTTAGTTTTCTTCCCCATCTTGTTGCATCAAGACAAGTAACAATATCATTTAGCTGGAAATGAAGATAATCTTTTACATTGTCACTAGGAATATCATCTGTATAAACAACTAATTGTTTGTAAAGTTCTCTTATTTGTTCAAGAAACAATTTTGCTTCTTTATGTCTCTTGCTCAAATCTTCAAATTCCCTTATCAAATGAGACCAACAGCGTTGCCTAAAGGCAACATCACCATAACCCAAATATCCATCTGTGATTGTGACCCCTAAGAATCCTGTGAGAAAATTGTTGGCAATTTTTTTACCTCTACTCATCTCTGCATTAAGCAAAGCTATCCCTTTTGTAAAAAAGCCCCACACATAGCCTGATTGGCCATCTTTACGTAATCCAGTTTCATCTGCGTTAATGTAAGGGGCTTTGAGTATTTCTTTTTCTAATCTTTCACGAATTGGTTGAAGCAGATTAGAAAATAATACCATAACCATTACAATAGTTGCAGGACAGAATGAGATAAATCCCATTTCTCTTATTGTCAAAGCAGTTTCTTGACAGGAAAGACCTTGCTCTTTAAGACGAGCTGCAAGAGATTTAATCCTTGGGCCATAACGTCCCTGTATTTCTGTTGCTGCAATGTTTTCATTGCAATTTTCACAATGATAATGGGAAATGATATGTTCAGTACAAACTGCCAGTTTCTCTGGCAGATCCATCTGTTTTTGTAAGGTTTTCCTTGTAGGTTCACCTAAAGAACCATGACAAGATGGGCATGAATCTAATGTGTGTGTTTCACTTTTATCTGCTGGTGGCATACGTATGCCACCTCCATTACTCCCAATTGGTTTGCCTGGAAAACGTCCCTCTTGCTTAGGGGGTTTGCTTTTCTTTTGTTTTTTAGAAGAAGATGTATGAGGATTATCAAACGCTTTTATGTAACGTTCAAATCCCATAATCTTATCTTTAAGAAATTTATTTTCTTCTTCAAGAATACGAATTCTTTCTTGTTGCTGGATAGCAATAAGCTGAAAAAGTTCTTTTTTGCTTAATTTTCTTAATTCTTTTTTGTTCATTGATGTTCATCCCTGAACACCGCCCCACAAAAAAGGAAATCTTTGGAGAATATAGCTTTTTCTATACTCAACCAAATACGTACCGGTTTTCACAACATTTATATGGTACGGAATCTCGTGGAAATGTATGGTATTGATGGATATAAATTTTGGAAGTCGGCTAAAAAATGACAAACATAAAATCGATTGCTTTTGATTTAGAGGGTACGGTTGTTAGTGTAGAAAATGCTCACCATCAAGCTCATATTCTTGCTGCTAAAGATGTAGGAGTTACTTTATCATTAGAAGATTGTTTTAAATCACTACTACATTTTATTGGTGGTCCTGATGATATGGTAGCGAAGGAGATTTGTGAAATTGCTGCTCAGCGAGGATTAGAAGCTGATCCAAATTATGTTTTGGAAAGGAAAAAATTTCATTATCCTCATTTGTTAACTGAGATTGAAATTAAACCTCGAGAAGGATTTCTTAATTTTTTCCATAAAGTTAGAGCAATGGGAATTAAATGTACTATTGGTTCGGTAACTACCCAAGAACAAGCGAAAATTCTTTTGGAAAGAAGTGGGGTGGGAGAGTTATTTGGACAAGAAAACATAGTTTTAAGAGAAGATGTACAGAACCCTAAACCAGCCCCTGATGTTTGGATTGCAACTGCTAAAAAGGCAGGAGTAAACCCTGAGAACCAACTTGTTTTTGAAGATTCTCCACGAGGTATTCAAGGAGCAATGGAAGTTGGAGCTTCTTGTATTGGTATGCCTGTTTATAATTGTCCGGATACTGTCAAAGATTTAATGGATGCTGGAGCGAAAAGAATTTTTATGCAATGGAATGAAATCAATCCAGAGAACCTTCTTAAGAATATTAATCAAGAACATGCATTCTTAAGATTTTTCCCGATATAAAGAAGTAGACAATCCATGACTTCTATCAGTATAATGAATTTTAATCTTAGGGTCAGCACCAGTAATAGGTTTTCCGCGATAATCATCACCGAGAAAACGAACATCAATTTGAAGATTTTTTAAAAGATATAACAATTCTTCTTCTGAAGAATAACCAAGGACTAAATCAACAAATCTACTATTTTTCATAATCATCACTCGTTGTTCATAAGTGTAAATTGGTTTTTTTTTGCCTGGATTAATCTCTGAAGAGAAGTTTTCTGCATTATTAATGGCCATAATTAAAAAATCACAATGTTGCTTACATTCTTTTAGCATAATGACATGGCCAGCATGAAAAAGGTCAAATACCCCACAAGCAAATCCAATTTTTTTACCCATAGATTTTTGTTTACCTATTTCTGCAAGTATTTCTGGAGTAATAAGAAATTCTTTTATTATTTCTGACATGTTTTAATTTTAATCGGTAAGAGTAGTCTGTTTGAGACTAATTTCTTCTGGAGGAATATTCCCTAGTTCTTGCATTAAAACCCTTTTAACACAATGAGACACAATTAGGCTATGAATATCTTCAGCAATTTCCATATCATCTATTTTAGCATGAATCGCTAAATCAGCAATTTCTTTAATTTTTCCACCTTTAAAACCACAAACAGCTAAGGTTTTGACACCGGCTTTTTTTGCATATTCTAACGCTTTGACAACATTATTAGAATTACCACTACCAGAAAAACCAATCACTAAATCTCCTGGCTTTAAAAAATTTTTAAGTTGTTCTATAAAAACATCATCATAAGAAATATCGTTTGCAATAGCTAAAAGTGCAGGCGTATTATCATTTAAACAGATTGATCTAAATCTCTTCTCTAATCCACGAGAAGCACCTTGGATTAAATCACAGCAAAAATGAGAAGCAGTAGCACCACTACCCCCATTCCCAAAAGTATAAATAGTCCCTTGATTTTGATAGGTCTTTAAGATTAATTTCACAAATGAATTAACGTCTCCTTTATTTAGATTTTCTAAAGCGCTGTGGATGCCGGAGAAATAATCGTTGATATTTTCTTCCTCAGATTCTTTGAATTGTTTACTAATGAATTCGATCAATTTCTCTTTCGTAACACTTTCTTTATTACCCATTATGGAAACTGCGACTCCTCCAACACAGTTGGCAATAAAAGGAATAAACTCAGGGTCACAACCAAAGCAACTTAATAATGAAATAACCGAAAATACAGCATCACCTGCTCCAACAATATCAGTAACATTAGTAGATAAAACTGGGCCTTGATAGATTTTTCCATCTTTAAAATAAGCAACACCCCTTCTTCCCAAGGTCACAAGAAAGTTATTAAAACCACTAATCAGTTGAAGCTTATCAATTAATACAGGGACTTCACTATGTTTATCGCCAGTAGCAAATTTAATTTCAGGGACATCCATGGATAAAAATGAAGGAGAATGATATTTGGTAACATAGTTAAAACCAAGATTAGCACTATTAGTTTGAACATTAACTGCTAAATATTTTGCTTTTTCTTCGATAATTTTAATAATTTTTTCGTTAATGAAACCATGTCCAAAATCTCCAACAATAACTAAATCATATAACTGAATCTCCTGTTCCAAAAAATCAACTATCTCCGTTTCTAATTCTTGATTTATAGGTAAATCATTGAGATACTCAACCATAAAAATTTTTTCACCTCTTAGTTGATTAATGTATCTTCGCTTTCTAGTTGTTGGTGAATTAGTCTTCACAAATATTTTTTGTTTTACATTTTCATTTAAACTATTAATAATGTGATCTTTATAGTTCATTTGATCACCAATTAAAGTAACTACTTTTACTTCTTTGGCAAAACTACTAATATGATTAGCAATAGCTAAAATACCACCTGCGTAAATCTCTTCATTAAAATAATCTACAGTAAGCATAGGATCTTTTATTGCTCCACCTCTAGGATCAACAAAACAATATTCATCGATAATGATGTCCCCTATAATGAGCACATTTAATTTTTCAATATTGCTAAGAATCTCTTTAATTTGGATCAAATTAAATTTACTCATAATCGATTTTAAATATTCGTTTAAATTAGATCCCATTTTTAATCAACTTTTTTATTATCTCTCATCATAATTCATACTTATAAATATACTGGAATATACTTCTTAATGTTAAATTAGTAACAAAATAGTGACAACGATTTATTAATGAGTAAATATTTTTAAAATGAAAATTAAAAGATTACTCGTGTTATAAGCAATAATTTTATTCACCAAAATAAAAATCCCAATCGCAGCAAGCTACAGAGTATTTTTAATGTTTAAATAAATCAAAAGTCACTGCAAGCAGCGGGGTATTGGATCCATCGCAAACAAATAAAAATACACAAAAATATTAATATTCTAAAAGAGCTTTATTTTCTCTTAAGAATTTCGTACCAATTCGTGAAGGAAAACCATAACAAAAAGATCCTTTTTTGAACAACGATTTAAATTTTTGTTGTAATTCTTCGTCTTCTTTTGTAGTTTTCCATGTTCCATCCAATCTTTCATTCATTTCTATAGCTAAATCTAATATTTCTTTGGATGTATTTTCTATAGGAATTAAGCCAGCTTCATTGTACTGCTCGTCTTTAACAAAAGAGCAGACATCAGAGCATACAATTTCATTAAATTTAAGATATCTTTTTTCCTTTTTAGACCATATTTTTTTTGGAATGAATAGATCTGTTTTTCTTACAGGAATGCAATCCATAGGGATTAAATTTGCATATGCAATAGGAATATTAAAGATACCTGCTACTAAAAAAAGTCCTGCACTATTCCCTAAATAAAACTTGCAATGCGAACAAAGAAAAATGTCTCCAAAATCACTTCTAAATTTTGTGGCGTAATCAATAATTCTCTCAGATAAACTTCCATTTAAAGCATTATCAACCACTGCACCCATACGTATACTAAAACCTCCTTCCTTAATAATATAATTTGCAGCAGGAATATAATTGCTAATTTTACAATCGCGATGGCAATTGTAGCCGTGATCCAACTGACTGGTTTTTTTTAAATAACTGGGATCTCTAGCATGAAAACAGATAAACCAATCTTTACCTTTTAGACCCATATTCCTTAAACTATCTTCGCCTTTTTCTTCTTCTGCCAGCGTAAAATTTAGGGAAGCTTCACCATTATCAAATTCAAAATAGTTGTTATTTTCTATATGTACGAATTGAAAAAAACCAAGTTTACGCATAAACGATTTTCTATCACAACAAATTATACGGAAAAAATACCATAATTTCCTTGGCAAATGAACTATATTCAGTTTTCTCTTGAACATTTTCATTAACTGTTTGTTTGGTGGATTATTACTAGCCACCCCAATAAATCGTGTTTTTTTACGAGAGATAATATCCAAATTAATTCTCCTTAAAAATAATTCAGTACTACCTGCCAAATGACCTATTCGATCATCCATAATACAAACAAATCTAATTTTAATGAAAATGTCTAAAATGAAATAAAAAAAAATGATTGGTACTGTGAATAAATTAAAGAATAGTACTATTAAAAATTTAATCTTACCTCCAATCATGACATAGGTCATTTTGTTGAATTACCCAAAGCCCAAACTATTCTTTCAATTTAGCTAGCACTTGCAACCGATTGCCCAGATACAATTTACTAGCTAGTTTCCAGATAGTTTTTTTCAAGAGAATACTTTTATTTTTTTCATATTCACCAATGATACCCATAGGTCCAGTCCAATGACCTACTACCTGATAACCATTTTTTATTAATAATCCACTCAAGGATTTATAATTATATTGCCAAAGATGATACGGTAATCCATATCCATGATTCATAGGTATCTTAAAACCCAATAAGTTAGGAACCTGAATATACAACAACCCATTTTTATTCAATAGTTTTTTACATGCAATCAATGTCTTATTTGGATTTTCCATATGTTCAATTATATCAAACATTATAAGTAAATCATACTTTTTATTTTTCTTGAAATTCCTCAAGTCTTGTTTCCATACTTTCAGACTCAGTTCTTTTTTTGCATAATCTACTGCGTCATTAGATATATCTATGCCTTCAGATTTGATACCTCTTTTAACACAATAATCCATCCAAAAGCCATACCCACAACCAATATCCAACATGGTTTTTACATGTGAATTGGATTTATAAATCCGGTTTAATCTCTCTTCAAAAAAATGATGAAAAATCTTGATGTATTTATTGTAAAGTTTTGGAAAACTCCAATATTCAACCTTTTCTCTATCTTTATTTGCTAAATCATCTTTAGCGTCATCAATGAAATCAACTTGATTAATACGATCATGTTGATCTAAGTATACTAAACCGCACTTTTTACATCTTAAAAGACGATATTGATCTACTTTTTTATATGTTCTATACTTTTTTGAATTGCAAATGCAACAGATATTTACGTTTCCCATTTTATCAAATAAAATTCACATGTTCTGGAAAATCATTTATTTTATTAAGAAATAAATTAGTTGAATGATGCCTACAATAAGTCATACATTTGTTTTTATTGATGTCATATTCTTTCTCAATAAATTTAATGGTATTTTGAGCATTTTCACTGTCAAAAATTTCTTTAAATGTTTGTTTATTAAGATCTCCTAATTTAAATTTCTCCTTTCCAAAAAATTGACAACAAGGATATATACTCCCATCTGCAAGAATTTGTGTGATAAATGGTAGACCTCTACATCTAGAGTAATCCCTAGGTTGATTTTCAAATTGGTTCCATCTTATTATAACTGCAAAATTATCATCTGAAAGCTTTTCTGCCTCCTTAAAAAGAGGTATAGATTTTTTATACAAATCTTCAGGAACATCATAGGTATTATCTGGATGTTTTGCAAACCTTTTGATAGTATAATAGTCTACACCTAATTCTTTTGCGAATTTTGCACTTTCAAGAACGAGGTTATAATTTTCATTTATTAAAATTTGTTGTATTCCTATTTTAACTTTTAAGTTTTTTTCTTTTTTTAGTTTAATAGCATATTTTATATTCTCAATAGTTTTATTAAAATCTTCTTCTGATGTTCGATGGATTGAATGATAAATTTTTGAATCTGGTGCCTGAATACTAAATCTCATCCAAGAAAGAGTATCCAGCACATTATCTGCAACCTCGGGTGTAAAAAGAACACCATTAGTGTTTAATGCAGCATCAATACCAACATTTTTTGCCTTTTGTAACATTTCTATACAATACTTATTAATTAAAGGTTCTCCTTCTCCTGCTAATAGAAAACTTTTAACATCTGCTTCCTTAAAATCATCAATTAATTTGAGCAGGATTTCTTTGGACAAATTTTTCAAGTGATGCCCTTTATAATCAACACAACAAAGAATACACCTTTGATTACAGCCACTTGATGGGCTTATTTCTGCATGAATAGGATAAAATTTTTCTCCATTAATCCACTTTGTAACTTTTGGTAAATGATACATTAATTTGCTACCATCCATAAAATATTTTGTCATATTTATCCCTCAGATTATTTTTTTTCTATTTATCCTAGATATTTAAACCAACTTTTGGTTGCTTTTTCAATGTCTTCTGGAGACCATAAAGGAGCATCCTTCCAATAGTCAATATTATCCACCATAATCTTAACCCCTTCTTCAAAAGAGATTTTAGATTCCCAATTTAATAAAGCTTTTGCTTTAGTTATGTCAGCATGAGTGGATTCAGGTTCACCAGGTCTTTTTGGAATATTTGTAGTTTTGCCACCAATTAATTTTGCAAGATAATTGACGGATTGAGTTTTACCAGTCCCTATATTTATTAATTCCCCACTAATTTCAGATCTAGCAGCAATTAAATTTGCTTTAACTACATCAGTTACATAAATAAAGTCTCTAGTCTGTTCGCCATCTCCAACAATAGTCAATGGTTTATTTTCAAGTTTTTGTTTTAAAAATACCTTGAATACTGCCCCATAAGTACCATTTGTTCTAGCCCTAGTACCATAAACATTGAAGTATCTCAAAGAAATTACTGGTAGATCATACAACTTGCACCAAAACAAAGCATATTTTTCTCCAACATATTTAGTTAAGGCATAAGGATATTCTGGCCTTATTTCAGCGTCTTCATTAGTGGGGTATTTATCGGGAATCCCATAACAAGAAGAAGATGCGCTATAAATCATTTTTTTAACATTGTGTTTTCTGCAAGCTTCTAATACTCTTATTGTTCCGGTTACATTAACTTTATGATATTTAAGGGGCTCTTCAATTGAAGGAACGATATCTGCTAAAGCAGCCATATGAAATACATAATCAGTATCTTTAAAAAAAGAATCATCAAAAGTCTCTGATATATCTATCCTCTTAAATTCATAATTTGGGTTGTCTTTAAAAATTTTGATATTATCTAATTGTCCATTAGACATATCATCAATAGCAATTACTTTGAAACCTTTTTCTAATAATAGTTCTACCATATGGCTTCCAATAAACCCAGCTCCTCCCGTTACAATAGCTTTTCTATTCATTTTTAAACTCATATAAAATTAATATGTTCTAATTCTTTATTCATTACAATATCCAAATATTTATTAATAAAATTTAGTCTACATCCCTTTCTACAGTTTACACATCCTTTTTTATATAATTTATCGACAACTTCACTTCTTCTTTCACTTTTCCAAATTTCCTCAAAGGTATTTTCATTTAAGTTTCCATAATAAAAATCAGGTTTGTCATAAAATAGATTACATGGAATAACATTTCCCGTAGCATCGATTAAAGTGAAAAAATTAATTCCAAAACATTTCTCATAGGTTATTTCCTTCTTTTCAATTTCTTGAACAGATAAATTTCTGTATATTACTTTGAATTTGTTTGTAGTATACCTCTCTGATAGTTCTGTTAATTTTTTATCGTATTTGTCAAGATTTAATATTAATTCATTAACACTATCTGGATGTTTTGAATAGGGTTTAAAAACAAGATAATCAACACCTAATTCTTTTACTTTTAATATTAATTCTTCCACTTCTTCTATATTGTCTGGGATTAAAAGTATCTGACAACCAACCCTACAATCAAAATTATTTTCTTTTTTAAAAGAACAAGCAAATTTAATATTTTCTAATACTTGAGTAAAATCTTCTTCTTTACACCCATGTATTTTTGCATAAGTTTTTTTTGTCCCTGCATCTATACTAAATTTTATCCAAGATAAATTTTTTAACATTAATTTAATCTTATTTTCTTTAAAAAGAACACCATTTGTTGTTATCGCGATATCTAATCCAAATTCTTTTGCTTTTTCAATAACGTCTACTAAATAAGGATAAATCAAGGGTTCACCTTCTCCCGCAAACATTATAGATTTAACACCAAATTCAGCCATATTTTTTAAATTAGAGGTCAAAACATTTTTTTCCATCATGGCATTTTTACTTTGAAGATAATCTAAAGCACAAAATGTACATTTATGGTTGCAAGAATTTATTGGACCAATCTCAACATAAATTGGAGCTACATCTTCTTTATTCAACCATTTAGCAACTTCTTTTATATGGTACATTAGTTTATGTCCTTCAAGCTGTATTTTTCTATTCATCAAATCTTATCTCCCATTAAAAACATTAAACAATAAATAATAACCTTTAAAAGATTATTGGAAAATGGTTTTTATTTTTGTTAATATTTACAGTTTATATGTTTCATTTAAAAATCACCAAAGAATCAATTAGCTAAAAATATTTTTCTAAAATATTCCATATTTCTAAAATAATTTTTTAATCCATTCAACTGGGGGACTTCAAATGTCATTCTCTTAGCTTTACTTGATTTAATAATTTCTATAATGTAGTTTAAATCAAAGTCTCCTTCGTCTAAATTCAAATGCTCATCTTTTTCATTATCTAATTTAACACCACATAAATGAAACATAGTAGGGTTTAGTTTCATGAATTCAGTGATGTAACTTTTATATTCTAAACCAAGACTAATTGCTGCTTTAATTGCATGTCCGAAATCAAGACAAAAATTAAATGAACCCAACTCTAAAAAAGATTTAATTTGTTCTGGGTTATAACCAATTGCCAATTCATTATTTAAACCAGTTTTTGGCATATTTTCGATGATTATTTTTGAATGTTGGTTTTCTTTCAAAAATTTAATAAAATTTTCATTTTTTCCA
>JAHJDQ010000097.1 GCA_018812355.1 Nanobdellota archaeon
CAAAATTAATACAATGAAAGGAATAATTAATAACTTTTTATATTTGTGCTCATAAATGCTTTTCAGCTTATTTTTCATTATTTCTGTCTAGTTTTGTAAAGAATTTATAAAGATTGTGCTGGAATGTTATTTTCATCTTAATTATCCAAGCACCGCTTTCAGGAATCCTAAGTAAGGCGGACTAGGTTTAAGTGGCCTTGATAAAAATTCCGGATGCGCTTGCGTCCCATAAAAAAATGGGTGTCCTTTTAACTCCAATACCTGCATAATCTCTCTTCCGGGAGCCTTACCACTAAAAACCAAGCCTTTCTCTTCCAATTGTTTAAGATAAGCTGGATTACATTCCCAACGATGCCTAAACCTTTCCCTGACCATTTCTGAACCATATAAAGAAGCAGCAAACGTTCCCGGTTTTATCTCCACATCATGTCCACCTAAACGCATATTTCCTCCTAACTCAGCAATCCTTTGCTGTTCCGGTAGTAAATCAATCACCGGATGCAAACAATCTTTCTCAATCTCCGAACTATTAGCCCCTGCTAAACCACAAACATTTCTGGCAAATTCAATTACAGCCATCTGAAAACCATAGCATAATCCTAAATAAGGCAAATTATTCTCCCGAGCATACTTAATACAATTAATCTTGCCCTCAGCCCCTCTTGAACCAAATGCACCCGGAACAATCATTCCCTGTACATCATTTAAAGCCAGAGCTGCATCTTCAAAACTTAAATCAGTCGTATCAATCCATTTAATCTTTACTTTTACACCTAAATGCGTTCCCGCATGTTCCAACGCTTTTAAGATCGAAGCATAAGAATCCCTTAATGAAGTATACTTGCCTGTCATCGCGACAGTCACTTCTCCCTCTAAATTTAAGATCTTCTGCACATACTTCTCCCAATCTTCCCTTCCACTATAATCAGGAACAACCCTACTTCTTAACCCTAATAAATCAATTGTCTGTTCATCAATTCTTGCCCTTTCTAACATTGAAGGAATCAAATAAATACTCTTCACATCATGAGTGCTCACAACTCTGCTAAAAGGTACATTAGCAGCAACACTAATCTTCTCCCTTACTTTTTCGATCACTTCATTCTCACATCTGCAAGCAATCATATCAGGTTGAACCCCGGCCGACATTAATGCTCTTAACCCTAATTGGGCTGCTTTACTTTTTTGCTCACCGAGAAAACCAGGATTAAGAACATAAGTTAAAGCGACTTGACAAACATTTTCCTTACCTTCTTCATATCTTAATTCCCTCATTGCCTCAATAAAATAATTGTTTTCAATATCTCCTACCGTTCCCCCAATCTCGACAAAAACAACATCTGCTTCAGAACTTAATGCTAACTTGCGCACGAACCGTTTAATCTCTCCGGTAACATGCGGAATAAACTGTACATCTCTCCCTAAATAACGACCTTCTCTTTCCCGATTTAAAATTTCCCAGAACAATTTCCCACCGGTTAAATAATTTTTTTTGGTTAAATTCAATCCTAGAAATCGTTCATAAGTTCCCAAATCCATATCACTTTCCGTTCCATCATCCAATACAAATACTTCTCCATGTCGAAAAGGATTAAGTGTTCCTGCATCAACATTCAGATAACCATCAAATTTCATAATGCTCACTTTTAACCCTTTTAACTGAAACAACTTTGCTAAAGAAGATGCAAAAATTCCTTTCCCTAATCCAGACATTACCGTTCCGTAAACTATGACAAATTTTGTTTTGCCAATCTCATAACCAGAAGGTCTTGGATTATAGAATTCATGCTCATCAGATTTCTTAGAAACACTATCCAAAATCTCACTCATCACAACCACCTTTCATCTTTACTTAGGAAAAATACTCCTTTATTTAATTTCCCCACAACCACTTGATGACAAATCATCCATAAAAACATTTATAAACATATAATTAATCCATATCATTAGTGGAATTCATCCAATTAAAAGGGGTTAGTAAATCATTTAAGGGCAACGCTATTCTAGATGACATTAATTTAACAATTGAAGAGGGAGATATTTTCGGTGTAATCGGCCAATCAGGTAGCGGAAAAACAACCTTTCTAAACTTAATTGCTGGCTTTACCGCACCAACTGACGGAGAAGTACTTTATTGGTCTAAAGTTGACCATAAACCAAAAAATTTAACCAAAAACCTCTCTAAAATTAAGTCTTACATCGGCTTTAATCCTCAACACACCTCTTTTTATCCAAAACTTACTGTCAAAGAAAATCTCTTGCA
>JAHJDQ010000098.1 GCA_018812355.1 Nanobdellota archaeon
ACCAACAAGAAAAAAGAGGTCGTTAAGATGCCCAAGGTTTATTTTTATGATACAGGCTTGCGTAATCGCATTATTAATGACTTTCGCAAGATAGAAGACAGGGTTGATGCCGGTGCTCTGATAGAAAATACGGTCTTTAAAAATTTATTGAAACGGGTTGAGAACAAAGAAAATATCAAATTCTGGAGAATGAAATACGGTGTAGAGGTGGATTTCATAATTGATGAAGAAAAAATTATGCCCATAGAAGTCAAGCTTTCCGAAACAGATACAGCGCCTGTGGGAATATCTTCATTCTTGAATAATTACAGAGCCGAAAACGCAATCATTGCCAATAGAAAAATGGTCAAAGAAGCAGGAAGAATTAAGTTTGTGCCTTTTTATGTACTATGACGGATACTACCTTTTTCACCAATGAGCTTGGGCCTACACTACTTGACCGGTTTAAGAAAATTTAACACTGAATAACACTGAAGTGCACTGAAAGTAGTAAAATTCTTATTTTTTCGGGGTTCTCGGTGATCTTCGGTGTTTAGATAATTTCCTACATCTGAACAAAAAATCATCAATGAAAACAAAAAACCCATCAAAATCTTTGAAGCAAAAATCAAAGATAAAATCCAAGAAGTTTGGGGTGAGTAAGATTAGAATTGCGTGAGGCTATAGAGGCTATAGTAGAACATGGAATTAACGCATAATATCCAGGAGAGAAAAAGTTGAGGATACGATTATTGAAAAATAAATTAAGTACGATAAAGGAGAGATAAGTTATGTCGTCGGGTTTAGTTTTGGCTCTTTTTGCAATTATTATTGCTGGGTATGGTATTTTAAATCAAGTTCAGAAGGCTTCGCTCGGAATATTTTTGCCTTGGAAAATATTTATAAGTGCGATAGTTATTATATTTTCTCTCTCATTGATTCCATATTTTGCAGTCAGTTACGGATGGAATATTTCATTACAAGATAGAAATATACTTGAGTCATGGATATTTATAATTTCAATTGGAGTATGGGTTCTGAGTATTATTAAATATGACCAAGCAAGGTTGTATTTAAAGAAGCAATATAAATTTAGTAACTTTTTAGAAGTTTGTTTGCGGGAAAATTTATTTGATGAATTTAATCGGATTATCCAGAAAAACCAAGATGTTATCTACAAGTTGTCACAAGATACTATTCAAAAGATGTTTAATCGGCGATTTGTTCGATCGCTTTTTCAGTCTGGTTCTTGGATACCTCTGCAATTGTTAACGGATGAACGACTCATTGAAAAGGTAGGTTATCTCAGACATAATTTGATAGATGCAGTAATCCGCGAGATATTAAAGTTAGAAGAATCTCCGTTGCAATCTGTTGTTGTCCGTAAATTTGGTGGAAATGAATCTTGTTATATCTCAGAGCAAGAAGAGAGATTAATAGAAAATACTTTCCAAAATCCCGATTGGTATTTTAATATCAACGCACATTATCCATTAGTAATATCAGCAGTGGAAGAAATAGCCTCAGGCAGGTTAGATGAAATGTACAATGGCAACGGACGTCTTTATGAAAGCTGGCAGGGAATTAGCCCAAGATATAGATGCATTATATTCTTATCTTTAAAAACTCATGTTATGGCGATAGAGAATGCTATCGAAGAAAGAAAGGAAGAGGATTTTTATATTTCCGATTTATTAGACATTTTCCGTAATATACTTAAACATTCCAGATATAATAAACAAATATGGGAAGACAAGAAAGTAAATTATGAGCATCCTACGCCTTTCGCATCCCTTATATATGAGATAGCCAATGATTTTAGAAATTTATCAGAAAAATGTGTAAACGTTGCATTTGACCGTTCTAATAATATTATTGAACCCCCAGGGATAATTGCCAAAGATTTAGCTGCAATATGGTCTTTTTGTATTTCGATGATAGCGCAAAGCAGAGGTAATGTTGGCGAGCAATTCAGGAATACCATAATTGAAGGATATCTAAATTTCATTTTACAGGTCGCCTTTGGGGCAAGTGAAATTCTTGGGCATATTGGAATTGGATCAGATATAAATTTAAGTGAATGGAAAGAGCTTTATATCGGTCAACTTAGAAAACGATTGTATAATGGGGACGATGTTAGTACGGTACTATTGGGGATAATCGATAATTTAGACATAGGAAAACAATATGTCCGGCGGGGCAGAGATTGGATTAGAAAAGAAATAGCGAGGAATTAGAGCCAACTATTTAGGTGATTGTCAATAGTTAAATAGACCAAATTCCGGATGTTGCGAGGGGAGAAGGAGTTAACTTAACAACTTAACAAGAATAATAGTGGTCGTTCTTGAGTTTATTGTTTTATTTATGTCAAAGAGTCGCAGGCAGATAAGAGGTGAAGTTGAACCGGTTTTTTTGTAGAACTCTTTGCACAAAAAATAAAAAAGTTGGGTGAAAAGTTGGGTGAAAATAGACTTGGAATTATTAAACTGATGCAGGCTAATCAGCAGATTTCTATTGCTGAATTAAGTAGGCTAATAGGTATCAGTACTACAGCAATAGAAAGGAATATTAAATATTTAAAAGAAAAAGAGCTTATTAAACGAGTCGGCGGCGCCAAAGGCGGTCATTGGGAAGTTATCATAAAAAAGTGAGATAAAGGAAAAAGAGGGGACGGTTTATATAACATCTTCAATATCAAATAATACCAAATAAAATATCCCTTTTCTCACTTCACTTTACAAGTCTGTTCGCAAGATGAATACAGGGAGATGAAGGGAGACAAAGCTGAATTGCTTGACATCATCCTCTTTACCCCGTTAGAGAAAGCTCATACCTTTAGAAATAAGCTTCTAACGGGACAGGTCGTCAATGCAAACTGTTAGAGAACAAAGTTTTCTAACGGGGTTTAATCCTGACAATCTGCGGCCATCTACGGTCCATAAAATCTATTCGCTGCTATTCTATGTTGGCCAGGAGGATTGAGCAGAAGCAATGAAGGAGAAGATAGATTGTTTCCTTTTAAAATCTATGGAAATTCAAGTTAAAATTTCTCGCCAAGGCGCAAAGGACGCCAAGAAATTATTTTAAATCTTCTGAGAACTTTGCGAGCTTAGCGTCTTTGCGAGAGAAAAGGAAATTCCTATACTATGAAATTACTGATTTGGTGTCTTTGTGGCAAAGGTAATCTTTCAAGCAACTAAAATATATAAAAGGAGGCGATGTTAATGGCCCAGGTAGGTTATAGCCAGAAGGTAATGGAACATTTTATGGACCCGAAGAATGTAGGAATTATCGAAAACCCCGATGGATACGGGAAGGTGGGAAATCCGGTCTGTGGAGATCTAATGGAGATGTTTATCAGCGTCAAGGACGATATCATCTCTGATATAAAGTTTAGAACCTTTGGCTGTGGTTCGGCCATTGCCACCAGCAGCATGGTCACCGAGATGGCTAAGGGGATGAATATCGATGAGGCAATGAAGATAACCCGCAATGATGTGGCCAATGAACTTGACGGCCTGCCTCCAAAAAAGATGCACTGCTCCAACTTAGCCGCCGACGCGCTTAAGGAGGCCATCAAGGATTATAAAAAGAAAATAACCGGATGACCGGATGCGCTCTGCAGGCAGAGTAGCTAAAAAACAATTTGAAAAGGAGGAATAAGATGATTGAAAAGAAGGTGCAAGAAGCACTGAACAACCAGACAAATCGAGAACTTTACTCTTCTTATCTCTATCTGTCAATGGCGGCTTATTTTGAAT
>JAHJDQ010000099.1 GCA_018812355.1 Nanobdellota archaeon
AAATTTTATTATATTTATTACTAATTGATCCTAAACAAGCTAGAAGAATGTTAGGTATCAGAGAAGGATACTATGGTAATGAAGAAATTAAGGAATGGATTAAATATGGCAAAATCAAAGAGTTCCAAAGATAAGGAAGTGTATGAGATTTTATCTCAAGAAATCAGTAAGTTTAATCATCTTGTAAAAGGACATGACAAGATTCTTCAAGCGATAGCTAAATTGTAATTACTTTTACTACTTCTTATTTGATTATGACCTGATTAGCGATAATCTCCATCTTACCTTCATAATCTTCAACTGTTCCGGTTAATTCAATATAATCGCCTTCCTGAACACGAATATCATCATGATTAAAAACTACTATTGTGAGGGTTTCTTTTTTCTGGGCGGCTAATTCCAGAAAAGTAACTTTTTCAGTTTGCGAAACTCTGCTGACAATTCCGCTAAGTTCAACTTCTTCCTCTAACGGTAAGTTGTCAAAGTTTTCAATTGCTTTAAAGTTAAACTCGCTGGCATATAAATAAAGGAAAACTAAGCCGATTAAGACTAAAAAGAGGGAAATTTTAAGAATGGTCTTCTCGTTCATGATAAACTTAAAAGAATGATTTATCTTTAAAAAGGTTTATATAATCTAATCTCTCCATTGTATCCATGTCCCTAGAAAGATTAGCAGAAATTAGAACGGTCTTGTTTGAACTAGATCGGAAAATAAAACCGTTAGAATGGGACAGTTCACGGAACCAAATTAATGAATTCAAGCAAAAGACTTTGGAAAGTCTGAGAACAGAACAAGAAACATTACAGCAGGAGTTGAATTCTTTATTACAAAAATAGAAAAACAAATGTTTTTCTAATCAGTAAATGAAGTGGCGATATTAAAATATCTTTCTTCATTTACAACAATAGTTTTCTAATCACCATCGTAGCGTAGCTGCCTTTAGACAGAGAAAATTTAATTTTTATTTTATGTTTGTAATGGTTTAATTCATCCTGTTCTAATTTACCAATCTCTAAATCTTTTATTTCCACAAAAGCTTGCCTTTCTTCTCCTTCTAAACTTAGTTCGGGAATCTGTTTGATGATAAAGTCTTTATAATCAATGTTTTCTTTTTTGATGAGTTTAATAATGATTGCTTTTATTTTTGGATTAGTTTCTGGTTCAATAAAACCGATTAAAGGGATCTTTAAATCTTCTTTTTTATTAGTAAAATAGAATAAACCTTGTGAATAATTAATTTCTGTAGTATTTTCTTTATCTTTTAAATAAATGGCAAGAGTCTCATTCCATAAATAACTTTGATAAGCGTTAACATACATTCTTAATAGTCTTAAAGGCAGTATTCTTAAGGCGCCGATAGAATCATTTGGATGTTTTTTTAATTGTTCTTGTACTCTATTGTTATCAATTAATTTTACAGCTTCTGAAAATTCTTTTTTTACTAAGTGTTTACCTATTTCTTTATTATTTTCACTAAAACGTTGCTCATCGAAGTAATTCTCAACAAAATTAGTTTTGTTAATATTTATTTGATCTAAATTTCTGACTGTAATTTTAAAAATATTGCCAGATAAATCGCCTAAACTAATTGGATTGTTTCCATATCCTAAGAATTCTAGTTCAACGTGCTCAACTTTTATTTTATTCATTTTATCTTTACTTACATTTAACAAAGAAATTAATTGTTCAGTAAGGGCATGTTTATCTTTACTGCCGGCAAATCCAATCTGTTTTTCTTTTATGCCCAGTTGTTTAGCCAGTTCTTTAACGACATCTAAAGTGTTGCGATTTTTTTTCTTAAGTAAATAATAAGAATAATTACCAGAATCTTTTATGATTACATTACTGATTTCTTTTACAATGAAATCTTCGGGAATTTGTTTTATTTTGTACATAATAGTGATTATTCAAGCTTCTTTTAATAATCTTTTGATTACTTGTTAATGGTGAAAATATTTATAAAGTAGTCTCGTTTTAATTTAAAAATGAATGAAAAAAAAGCTTATTTTCGAAATCCAACAGTAGGAGAAATTAAACGTAGTTGTTCTGTTACGGAAATCTCCGATCATTTTGTTGATAAGATCTTAGCTTTGCAGGAAAATGAAGCGGTTATCATTGGAGACAATTTAATTCCAAAAAATTATTGGGATGCTCGTCAGTTTGGCAGAAGGGGAAAATCTGTGGAATTACCTGGTTGTAATATGCAGGAAGCTCTTAAGACAGAATATCTTTTTCAAGAGCAAAGAAGAGCTGCTTTTAATACTATCTCGGCAAGGAGGTATAGTAGTTATTTTATTGACCCGAAGAATTTTAATACTGATAGTCGCGATTTACGAATAAGAAAAATTACTTTAGTCGATTGTTTGGAAGGAGCGAGAATTTATGGGTATGTTCATCGGGAATGGCCCAAAGATTCGGCGATTTCTACATTTGATGTTGGAAAAATTTATACGATTACTGATAATAATGAAAGGGGAGTAGAAGTAAATGTTAAAGTGCCTTCAAGAACTCTAGGACATCAACGTTGGAAAGTTAAGTATGTTCGAGTGCCGATTAAAAATAATACTAGTCGGGTAGCTTTAATGTTACAACTTAATGCTAGGCATATGTGTGAAGATAAAAGAAATCGGATCGGAGAGTCTGTAGGTCCAGATATGAGTGACGTAGTAGTTTTTTGTCCTCATGACATTGCTGGTTATTTGGCTTTAGCAGACCATTTTCAGGAGCAGGAAAATAAAGATATTCTTCATCGTTTAAATCCATTTGCGATGCCCACGCAGTTAACGGTTGATTATTATCTCAAATTAGAACGAAATTGTTTGATTAAATATATTGAAGAAAAGAATGGAAAGAAAAAGGAAAAATTAAGAACATTAATCGATAAAGAAAAAGATATTATGTTATGGGGATTAGGACATATAAAAAAATATGATCTTACTTTCTCTGCTGAAGATGTTAAAGATTTGACGTGGTGAATTCCATATAAACTATTCTTGCTTCTTCAGAATCGTCGAAGAAAATTTCACTTTGACAATTGCGAAAAAAATCAAAGGCGGCGCCCTCATTATCTTTAATTCTGTTTTCGTTAATATGAAGGGCATTAAAACCCTTCCCTAATTGTTCAATCCCAATAATAAATCCTTTCTCGCCTAACCACAAATGAAAGCGATGAGGAATTTTATGGTCTGAATAACTCAAGCAGTTAGAGCCGGCTTCATTTAGAAAGTAAGCGACTTCATCATTAGGGTTATGGTTGAGCCAATTGTATAAATCGAATTGGGAATTGAATTTTTGATTGATCAAATCAACCACTTGCCATTTTAATTTTCCGTACTTATCAATGATTTCGCAAGAATTACTGATGATTCGTTCTTGGTCATGAAGAAATAGTTCTTTGTATTCATGTTCGCCGATGTTTTGTAAAGCTTCTGTTAGATTTTTATTGAAATGGAGTGTCATGGTAAGAAAAATAGAAGTACCTATAAAAAAATTATGGTTTATAACGTTCCATTGTTCTCGGAAAAGGAATAGCATCTTTAATGTTATCCAACCCACAAATCCATTTAATTACTCGGGAAAGGCCGACACCATATCCACTATGGGGCACGGAACCATATCTTCTTAAATCAAAATAAAATTCGTAAGGTGAGAGATCTTCTTCACCTTCTGCTTTTAATCTTTTAGACATGTCTTCGATGTCAAGGCTTCTTTGACTTCCACCAGCGATTTCAGTACCTTCAGGAGCAAGCATATCAAAGCAAAGTGCTTCGTCAGATTGTTCTGGATCTGAAGGTTTGTAGAAAGCCATGACTTCTTTTGGGTAATGTGTAACCACTACAGGAGTGTCGAATTGTTTCATGATGTTTTCTTCTTCAACAGTTCTAAGATCCTTGCCAAACTTAACATTCATTTTTGCTTTCTCTTTTAGGATTTTCAGTGCTTCTCGGTATTTTATTGTTGGCCATTTTTTGGAAACAATCTTTTTTAGTTTTGCTGGATCTTGTTCCAATATTTTTAGTTCTTCTGAACGTTTTTCAATTACTTTTGTAATACAATATTTTAGTTCTTTCTTAGCAAATTCTGATACTTCATGCAAATCCATCCAGGCCGCTTCCATTTCAAGCATCCAGAATTCTGAAAGATGTCGAGAAGTTTTTGATTTTTCTGCTCTAAAAGTTGGACCGGTATTGTAAATTTTTTCTAGTGCGAAAACTGCTGCCTCACCGTAAAGTTGCCAGGTTTGGGCAAGATATGTTTTGTGATTGTAATATT
>JAHJDQ010000100.1 GCA_018812355.1 Nanobdellota archaeon
AGAAGTGTCATTGGCAATAATCCTGGCTAGATGAGTTCCTGTAGGATGATCGACTGTAGTATTAAATTCGTAATACCAAAGATCACCTCCGTTTTGGATCATTTGATAAGTGTTTGTGGTGCTGTTCGGAAAAGTGATATTCACCAGGACTGTATCTACTTGAATATTATCAGTTATATTTGCAGTAATATTAGTCATTTGAGTTTGGTTTATTACTGAAGGAGCAGCATTGACATCTACAACGAATGGATTTATTAGATCCCAAATGGTAATGTTAATGTGAGCAGTTTCGTTGCTGATTTCAGTATACGTTGTAGAATTAAAAAATGCAAAAAATTCTTCCATCAATCCAATTGCGCCCGTAGCATTAACATACCAAGTGACATTACAACTTGATCCCGCATTCATGTTGCCTAAACAGGAGAAATCATTTAAGTCAGCAGGATTAGAAACGTTGGTCCAGAAAGGAGTTGAAGGTATTTCGGGAACCAGTGCACCGGCAGCTAATCCGGTAATTAAATCTCCGGAAAATACATTATCCATGAACAGCTTAAACTTTTCCCAGGTTGATAATTCTTCTACCTGCTCGTGAGCAATAGGATCTAAACTGGCATTAACATTACCACAACTTCCCCCTAGACAGTTTACTTGGACAGTAAACTCGAAGAAATCATTTTTATTTACTGTTGTACTAATCGTAGGAGTTATCAATATTGATTGTAAATAACCAATCTTGGAGACGTTTAAGATTCTAAACTCACTGTTATTTTCATTTCCAGTTGTATCCGTGCAGTTAACCGACCAATTATAAATCCCATCAACTAGATTTGTTTTGGTAAAATTCTGGGTAATGTTTCTAGTGACGGAAGTATCAGTTTCGTTAATCGTTCCACTAAAGATCAGGCTGCAATTAGCAATATTTGAGTAATCAGTAACATTATATTCAAAAACAACCTTGCCTGTTGTACTAAGATTATTATTCTCTGGCGAAATAAGCGTGATGATAGGTACATAAATATCTAAAAAAGCTAGAGTGACATTTGATAAGTATTGTAGCCCAGTACCGCTCGCGACAGTATCGCCAATAGTTAATCCGTTACCTTGAGGGGTTGGAATTACTGTTGAACCGTCTGCTTCAGCCCAAATGGGATCATTAGTAGTCCATAATCCAGAACAATCACTACCAGTATCATTTCTTTTAAGATTGTTTAAATTAGTAGCATAACTTCCATCACTGCCGCTATAAACAGAAGGAAGGATGTAGCAGGGATTAACGGAAGCGAAGGTAGTATTAACATAAACTATGACTGTGGCATTTTGTGCTGGATTATTATCATACTTTAACACAAACCCGGCAATCGGCTTAGAAGCAGCCGTCACTGTTCCTAGCAATACCAAGAAAATCAAAATGTATAATGAACAGATCAAAATTTTATTTTTCATAGCACTCCTGTTATTTTTTTTATTTTTTGGTTGTCAGCTAGCTTATAAACAGATATTTTACCAATCTTAATCTCGCTAGCAAAATTATGTTTGACTAATCCTTTGATAATCCTCGCCGTTGAGCTAACGGGAACTTTTGCTGCTGCGGCCAGAGAATTCAAATGAAAGAGTTTGGAATGATTTTTAATCAAAATTGTAAAAATAGCTAATGTTTTCTTTTCTACTAATCCTTCTAGTAAAGAGGGCATAAAATAACATAATGTTTCTAATATTTAAATATTTCTAAAAGCGGTAGAGATAATTCTTAAATAGTTAAACAAATTTATAATCAAACTTTTAAATCTAATTTTGGTAAATTAACCATATTTATGAAAAATTAAAATCATTTTTGGTTTTTTATTTGGAGAAAAAATATGACCCTTTGGATATCTCTTTCTTAAGTTTGGTACAATTGCAAAAATCAATCGTGCACTAAAGCCTTTCAGTAACTGTAAAGCTTTAATTGGGTCCATGGTCATTGGCAATCCAGCAATGACATGAACATGATCAGTATCAACTTCCATGTCAACCACATCAATTTTATGACGTTTTGCTGCCTCAACAATCGCTATGGAACAAATGTTTTTAATATAGTTCCTCTTTAACACTTTATAGCGATATTTAGTGCACCACTCAAAGTGCCAGGTATTCCAACCAATTAAGTGAGCATGTGTGTTGCTTTTGTAGATGTTCATTTTACTCTCCTCCGAGACACATCACTTTACCGAGGAGAGCAACATCTACTTTATTAGAAAAATATAACATCATTCATCCCCGCACTAAAGTGCATCTGTCCACTCAACCACAAAGCAGGTTGAGTGAACGGGATTTCTGGCTAGAAAATCTTAAATACCAAACCTCTTTTTTTTCTCAGCTAGTTTCCCTTTTGTAACAAAAAGATAAACTAAGTATTAAAAGATAGTGGGCTTTAGCAACTTCTTCCAAAATATTTTTAAAGGAAGTCGTTTAATAAACAATTTAAGGGGGGAGGTAACTAATATGGTTGCGACATGGTTAATAATTGTGATTGTGGTGGTAGTATTGTTAATAATCTACATTTATAACAGTTTGATTAGATTAAGAGTTAGGGTTAAAAATGCTTGGGCGCAGATTGATGTACAATTGAAAAGAAGGTATGATTTGATTCCAAACTTAGTTAGCGCTGTTAAAGGCTATATGAAACATGAAAAAGGTGTTTTAGAAGCAGTGACGAAAGCAAGAACTTCATTAATGTCTGGTTCAAAGGAAAGTAAAGCGAAAGCGTCAAATCAAATCACAGAAGCATTGAAATCAATTTTTGCTGTTGCTGAGAATTACCCGCAATTAAAGGCAAACGAGAATTTCATGCAGTTGCAGGAAGAACTTTCCGGCACAGAATCAAAGATTGCTTATGCTCGTCAGTTTTACAATGACAGCATTATGGCTTTTAATGAAGCGATTCAAGTCTTTCCTAAAAACTTATTTGCAAAAATGTTCGGTTTCCATAAAGAAGCATTTTTTGGAGCAGAAGAGAAGGAAAGAAAGAATGTTAAAGTGGATTTCTAAAAACTTACAGCGATAAGTTTTTAGGAACAAAAAACAAATCTTTGTTTGTTTTTTAGTTTTTAATTTTATTTTTTTAAAAAATAAAAATGGGAATATACGAAGAAATAGCTGCAAACAAAAGAAAATCTTACTTATTGGTATTTTTCTTTCTAGTTTTTGTTATTTTTATTGGATATGTGGTGGGGTTTTTTTATGGCAGCGGTTATTTTGGAATAGGATTAGCATTGTTTATTGGGATAATCTATTTTTTGATTAGTTATTTTGGTGGAGCAAGCGCTATTTTAACAATGACAAAAGCCAAAGAAGCTAAGAAGCCACAGTATACTTATTTGATTAATACTGTAGAAGGAATTTCGATTGCGGCAGGTTTAGCAAAAGTACCTAAAATTTATGTGATTGAAGATTCTGCTTTAAATGCTTTCGCAACAGGCCGAGATCCGGAACATTCTTCGGTTACAGTAACTACTGGTTTAATGGAGCGTCTGAATAAATTAGAGTTAGAGGGAGTAATTGCGCACGAGATTTCGCATATCAAAAATTATGATATTCGAGTAATGATGTTAGCTGCAGTAATGGTTGGGATGACAGTTTTATTATCAGATTTTTTGTTAAGAAGTTTTTTATGGGGATCGCATGGAAGAAAAAGAGAAGGTGGCAATGTTACGGTAATTTTTATTGTGGTGGGTTTAGTATTGGCAATACTTGCCCCTCTTGTTGGTGAGGCAATTAAATTAGCTATTTCTCGGAAAAGAGAATATTTAGCAGACGCTTCCGGGGCGTTGTTAACTCGCTATCCCAAAGGATTAGCTGATGCTTTGAGAAAAATAAGTAATGACCCTGATCCTTTAGTTGATCATGCCAATAAAGCAACGGCCCATTTGTTTATCTCTACTCCTTTTCGGAAGAGTAAGAAGAGTTTTCTGAAGAATATTTTCTCAACACACCCTCCAATTCATGAACGGATTAAAAGATTAGAGAAGATGTGATTATAGTTCACAACTCTTTCAACTTCTTTAAGATATCACTATGAAAGCCTTTCTTTTCTTTAATGGCAATCGGAGAACCGCCACCATGCCAAGTAAATCTTGGACGCATTTGGACAGGAAAAATCCGTTCATTAGCATCATCAAAAATAACTGCTGCTCCTTTAACTCTTGGCAGCAAATCAACTTCTCGTTCCAATCCTTGACGCATATAACTTTGCGTCAGCATACTGAGAGCATCAACGTCCATTCTGGCGGTCAGACGATGCGAGATAACTGTATCAGATTGCGTCATCACATCAGTATGAATTTTTCCTGGTTGTTGCGAAGCTAAGATCAAACTAATTCCTGGCTGTCGACCTTCTCTGAGAATTGTGATTAAAGCATCCGACGCTGCAGTCTTGCCATCATGGGGGAGTAGTTCGTGAGCTTCATCAATCGCAATCCAGACTAAAGGTTCATCCATCTTTTCTTTTACCTCTTTAGAAAAATAATGCATCGCCGCATCGACGGACTTAAACTCTTCTGTTTTTCTGGCAAGCATCCGTTGATTGAAAAGGGTACGGGCAATTAAGCCAACGACTAAAGCTTTAATTTCCCAGCCACTGGCCATGGTAGCGTAAGGAGAGACATCTAAAACTGTTACTTGTCCACCGGCAATGATATCTTTAAGAGGAGTACCTTCTTTAGAAAAGATTTCCCAACCATTTGCTTTTTGAAATTCATTAACAACAACACTAATCGTTACTTTATCACTCTCTTGATCTTTTTTAACAAGGTCAATTAGTTCATCCATAGAATAACTTTCTTTCTTTTTTGTTAATTCTTGAATAACTCGTGTGATTAAAACTCCAGCAGCAGAATTAGGATCGAGATTAAAAGCAGTACACCAATCGTGTGGATCGACATCAATTGGTCGGATAGAAAAAGGGAAATCAGTAGGAATGCCTTCCTCTTTGTATTTGTAATAAAAACCGGAAGGAGTATAAATCTTGATATCTAACGGTTTTGGTTCCATGTTCCATTTTTTAACTAATTCGGCGTCTTGAAAATTAGGATATTTCATTGTCCAATAAATACCCATCGTGTCTAAAATAACAATAGAAAGGTTTTGTTTGATTTCTAAAGGTAAATCGGCTAGACCTTCGGCAATCGCTCCCATCGTGTAGGAATTGTGAACAATAACATCATTAGCAATAAAATTATGAGTTTCTGGAATAGTTAAATCATAAACTTCAAAATCACCTTCTAAATAGTTTAAAGAGATGATTTCGTCCCAAAAGATATCTGAATTCGCAAATTTTGATAATAAATCTGACTCATCTGCTTTGGCAATTTGTAATACTTTTTGTCTCGAAGGAGAATAATGGATACTTTCTCTTAACGCTTTTGGATGGGCATAACCTATTTTTCTTCCAGTCTCCGCCCAGTTGTCAGGTTTGTAGAGACCCCAAATCTCTTTTGGAATTGTATCGACATTGGGATTGCGAACAATTTTAATTGCCTCTTTTATGGCCAGAGCTGCTCTCTCTTCTTTTTTCCCATAAAAACCAATTTCTTGTAAATACTTTTCAACCCCCTCTCCATAAATTTCCAATTCATTAGACTCAAATTTATTTTTAATCAGTTTTTTTCTAATCTTAGCAACAATACCAAATCTTAGTAAAAGATGCTGAACTTGGGAGATTAATTGATTAGAAGATGAACAATAACTAACAAACCAATGGTTTGCTTTCTGGTAAATAGTACCGTCACATGAAAAAAGTCTGTTAAGAAATAATGATAATTGATGTTTAGGTAAATTGAAAATTTCTTTTGGGATGAATTTATTTAATGAAGTGGTTCCGTAAAGATTGAATGTTTCTAACCAATTTCTAATTGAAGATTTCTGCTCAAATTTACTCCCTGTAGTAAATTGCCCTTGTTTATTTCTTTTTACAAGGAGGGTGGTACGCTGTTTATTTTCAACAACCCTATAATCAGATTCACTAGAATGATTCTTAATGGTTAAATTTGAGTCAAAATCTTTAATTGAGCTCTTGAAATCTTCGACTATTTTTTTATCTTGATTAGAAAACAAGACAAATCCATTACCTAAATGGCCTTCAGCAATTAAGTAAGCCAATAATTTTATTGCATTCTCTTTCATAGAATTGTTTCCAAAAACTTCAACCTTTCTAGGAGTTGCAATTCTTGCTCCTAAATTTAACTTTTCAGCGGGGACCCAACCTTTAACAGTTAACAACGGATGTTCTGGAGTAAGCTTTATTGTTTTTCCTGTCCTCAGCTTAAGTTCTAGAAGTTTGTTAACTGGACGTTTATAAAAATGAGATTTTGATTTTTCTTTTATCTTAAAATTGTGATCTAAAGTGAAAATATTATTCTGATTTTCTTCCAAATCTTTAATTCTAACTTGGGAACCATTATCTAAAGTTATCAAAGAATCTCCATGAAGACACTTGCCACTTCCTCTCTTGCCGACAATGAAAACTACGTGAGCCCCAGCGACGTCCATATAAACAGGATTGGATAAAGAAGTTGTTTGGCCCATCTTGACATACTGCTTGCCAACAAGAATCGTGCCTTCTTTACCATACTTTTCTAAATCATGCTTACTTCTGCCGATAATAACATCAAAGACCATAAAGGGATAAAAAGAAAAGGAAGTAATAAATGTTGTGGTTAAAAAAAATAAATAAAAATAAAATAATTATAAT
>JAHJDQ010000101.1 GCA_018812355.1 Nanobdellota archaeon
ACTACTGAAAAATAACTCAACATTTAAATAATCATTTTCGTTAAAACAAAAATAATTTACAAAGTTTCGCAGTTTGAATAAATGTGATTTGAAATGAAACAAAAATTTAGTCTAAAACGATATAAATATGCAGCAAATAAAGATTTCTTTAAAAAATGGAACTCTCAAATGGCTTATGTTCTTGGTTTTACTTGTGCGGATGGAAACGTTCATGGATCAACATTAGCTTGGGATCTTAGTGATAAATTTTATTCTAACCAAAAATTATTGGAAAAAATTAATACAGCTCTTAATTCAACATATCCAATTAAAAAGAGAAAAAATTCCTATAGACTAAGAATTTCTAATTCAATAATACTAAGTGATATCCAAAAACTGGGAATCGTTCCTAATAAAAAGAAAATTTTAGCTTTTCCTGATGTTCCAAATGAATATCTAAGAGATTTCATTCGAGGATTTCTTGATGGTGATGGTTGGATTACAATAAGATCAAGAAAAAATGATCTTAAAGAGATTTGTGTCGGTTTCTCTAATGGCAGTTTAACATTTATGAAAATATTAGTTGCAAAATTAAATCAATCTATTTCTTTGTCAGGACACAATCTTAGAACAAGAAAAAAAATAACACCAAAAGGAATAAAAACAACAACCTATCAATTAGAGTATTATTCCCATAACGCATTTAGCCTAATTCAATATCTATACAACAATCTTGAAGAAAATGATTTGTACTTAGGAAGAAAGTTCCAAAAGCAATTGGAAGCAAGAAAAATTTATTTTGAATATTCATTAAAATCAAAATCTTTGAGAGAAAAAGAGGTAGAATTTGGAATGAATATGAAATCTCTTTTGCAAGAGCTGATGTTTCAAAAAGGATTTGATGGAGTACAAATTGCAAAAGAATTAAATGTTCACTCTTCAACAATATATCGCTGGCTAGAGAAAACTAATGTGAGGAAACCAACAATAAGAGGTTCGGAAGAATGGAAACGAAGAGTTTTTCGAAACTAAAAGAAAAATATAAATCATGTACACTCTGTAAAGAACTAATCAAAAGTAGGATTCAAGTAGTATTTGGCTCTGGTAATCAAAATTCAGATATACTCCTTGTTGGGGAGGCACCGGGATTCAACGAAGCAAAAAATGGTAAACCGTTCTGCGGGATGTCTGGCCAGATTCTCACGGAATTATTAACTTCTGTTGGCTTAAGCAGAGAAGATATTTTTATTACCAATACTTTACTGTGTCGCCCGCCAGATAATCGTAATCCAAACAAAGAAGAAATAAATAATTGTAGAAATCGCTTAGACCAATTAATCCAAATCATCCAACCGAAAGTTATCGTTACGATTGGAAACTTTGCTACGGAAAGAATCATTAACAAAACTGGCATTAAATCAATCAGAGGAAAAGTATTTCCAACTATCATTAATAACCAAGAAATTAACGTTGTTCCCGTGATTCATCCTGCTTCTTATTTATACTCCGGCCGAAATCCAGAAATGTTCAAACAAATGCAGGCTGACTTTCAAACTATTGTAAGTGTTATTGATCAAAAGAAATGCCAGAAGAACTTAAATGAATACTAGATATTAACAAATTTTATAAACCCCACAAAAAACTAAACCTCAATGGATATTAACAAACTATTTACAAAAAAAAGAATTATTTTCTTACTATTATTCTTTGCTTTAGTTTTAATTGGTAAAAACATTAACTTTTCCGCTGTCGTTGGCGCGGATAGTCAATTTTTTACTTTGTTCCAATTCTTCGGTCCAACCGCCGGAGCGTTCTTAGGACCAGTCTTTGGAATTATTGCTGTTGCTTTTTCACAAATTGCTGATTTTGTTATCATCGGCAAAGAATGGAGTATCTTAAGTTTACTAAGATTCTTACCGATGTTGTTTGCAGTTTATTATTTCGGAACTTTCATTAAAAATAAAAAAACATTATTCAACGTTCTTGTTCCATTAGTATGTATTGGTTTATTCATTTTACATCCTGTTGGCCGAGCAGCCTGGATTTTTTCTTTATACTGGTTAATTCCAGTTTTAGCAGTAATACTGCCTAAAAAAGTTCCTGGTCAATTATTCTTTAGAAGTTATGGGGCAACTTTTGCTGCCCATGCCATTGGTTCAGTAATATGGCTTTACACCGTACCAATGGAAGCTGGAGCTTGGTTAGGATTAATTCCGATTGTTGCTTATGAACGCTTCCTCTTCGGATTAGGAATTGCTGGATCATATATCTTATTCACAACTGTCTTAGATTATGTTGTCAAGAGATGGAAAGTTTCTGATAAAATTCTTTTCTTAGAGAAAAAATATACTTTAATTAGATTGCTCCACTTGAAGAAAAGTTAAAAATCTAAACTCTAACTAGTTCTAGTTGAAGAGTATATGTTTTTTTATAACAAAGAGGTAAATACGAGCCATATTCTTGACAATATTGACAAACTTGATTTGGTTTATGACATTCACCATCTCTTTCAAAGATTGTTTTATCACCTGGAAGACCTTCACACAATAATTTTACAACAACACGTTCTAATAATTCTGCCATTAAACACAAAAAAAAAATTAATGGTATTTAAAGATTTGTTTTAATTAAGGAGGTATAACATGGGAATGAAAAGGAACATTAACATAAAAATATATAAAACCTAACTTATTCTTTCCTCTTATGAAAGCTAAACAGCTTAAGAAGAAATACCTTAATTATTTTAAGAAAAAGCAGCATTCCATTATTGATTCTGCTCCGTTAATCCCTGAACACGATCCCACAGTATTATTCACCACTGCCGGCATGCATCCGTTAGTTCCTTATATTATGGGTCAGAAGCATCCACTTGGCAAAAGACTGGCTAATGTCCAGAAGTGTTTAAGAACCGGCGATATTGATGAAGTTGGCGATTCAACCCACCACACCTTCTTTGAAATGCTCGGCAATTGGAGTTTGGGTGATTATTTTAAAGAAGAAACGATTAAGATGAGTTTTGATTTTCTCACTAAAGAATTGAAATTACCATTATCACATCTTGCTGTAACTTGTTTTAAAGGCGATAAAAACTCTCCTAAAGATACCGAATCAGCTGAAATCTGGAAATCGTTGGGAGTACCTAAAGAAAGGATTGTTTTTTTAGGAAAAGAGGATAATTGGTGGGGTCCTGCTGGAGACACTGGACCGTGCGGACCGGATACAGAAATGTTTTATTGGGTTGGTAAAAATAAACCGCCAAAACAATATGATCCTAAAGATGATACTTGGATTGAAATCTGGAACGACGTTTTTATTCAATATGATCAACAAAAAGATGGAACCTTTAAACCCTTAAAACAAAAAACTGTTGATACTGGTTTAGGAGTAGAGAGAGTTGTTACCGTAATGCAGGGTTTAGACGACAATTACCTTTCCGAACTATTCCTACCAATTATTAAAGAGATTGAAAAATTAACCAAGAAAAAATATGCTCAGAACAAAATAGCGATGCGGATTATTGCTGACCATTTACGAGCCAGCGTCTTTATTCTTGGCGATGAGCGTGCTGTAACTCCTAGTAATGTTGACCAGGGTTACATTTTAAGACGTTTTATCAGAAGAGTTATCCGTCATTTAAGATCATTAGAAGTTAACATCCTTAAAGAAGATTATACTGTTCTTTTAGCTAAATTAATTATTAAAATATACCAAGAAGATTATCCTTTACTAAAAGAAAAAAAGAAATTTATTCTCGAAGAATTACAGAAAGAAGAAAGAAAATTTGAAAAAACTCTCGAGAAAGGATTGAACAAATTTGAGAAGATGTGTTCTGACAATAAAATTTCTGGAAAAGAAGCCTTCTTATTGTTTCAATCTTACGGCTTTCCCATTGAAATGACTGAAGAGTTAGCTAAAGAAAAAAAGATTAAAGTTGATTTGAAGGGCTTTCAGAAAGAGTATCAACAACATCAGCAACTGAGCAGAGTAGGAGCAGAGAAGAAGTTTAAAGGCGGTCTCAGTGACGCTTCGCAAGAAACTGCTAAACTGCACACAGCAACACATCTACTTAACGAAGCCTTAAAAAAAGTGCTTAAAGAAGACATTAGGCAGAAAGGTAGCAATATTACAGCCGAAAGATTAAGGTTCGATTTTAATTTTGACCGAAAATTAACCAAGGAAGAACTGCAAGCTGTCGAGGACGAAGTTAATCGACGTATCAATGAAAGTTTGGAAATTATCAGAGAAGAACTATCTTTAAAAGAAGCTTTAAAGAGAGGTGCCCAAGGCGAGTTCGGCGCTAAATATCCCGTCAAGGTCTCAGTTTATACTATTGGTAAGGATTATTCCAAAGAAATTTGTATGGGTCCGCATGTTAAAAACCTCAAAGAACTCGGCCACTTTAAAATCAAGAAAGAACAATCTTCTTCTGCTGGAGTAAGAAGAATTAAAGCAGTCTTGGAATGAATCACTTTGAGTAAATAAACTTTAATTCTTTACAAGTAGTAACAACCAAAAAGTTTATAAAACCTGTTTTTTAGTTAAAATATAATGTCAATATTACCAGAAGAAGCACCAGATGTAGTACTTTATGAAACTGGACCAATTAAGTTAAGTAATCCAGAAATTGCTACTGCAGTAAAAAAATCTTTGTACATAGGGGTTTATGACCAAGTTGTTTGGGATAAAGGCCCTGCTCTCTTAGGTTTTAAATTGGAAGAAGAAAAAGAAATACGAAGACGTCTTCTAGTAGTTGGAAGAGATTTAAGCCGAGAGCCAGTTACAACAGATATTGCTTCTTTAACACGTTATTTAGATTATCAACCCAATCAGTTTCCTACTACTATTTGGAACATTATCGAACAAGGAAATGATAATAGAACTGCTCCTATTATAAATCTTCAAATGGTCGGGGAAGATCTCGATTTTGAATCTTTGAGTAATTTATTGCTGAAGCATCAAGAATTTATGGATAACCTAACAGATTTAACTTCAGAATATTCAGGTCCAAGAAATTACAAGTTACGTGAAATCACTCCAATTCCCCAATCTCAAGAAACTTACCATAAAGCCAAAAATTGGCCAGGAATGTATTCGCATCTTGCTCAAAAGAAATTATCATTAGATTATCTCAAAATGCGGCTTGGTCTTTCTGGCTTTTAAAAAAATAGAACTGATTTTCCAGATAATACTTAAACAAAGAAATTACTTTACTTCCCACAACATTTTTAAACAACCTTTCGCTTTCTCATAATATGACCTTAGACTGGAAAAAGATCCAAAAGAAGTGGCAGCGGGAATGGCAGAAAGCAGAATTAGGTAAAGCAACATTTCAAAAGAATAAAGAAAAGTTCATGATGATTTTTGCTTATCCGGGAGTTTCTGGTTATTTACATGTTGGCCATATGCGCGGTTTTTCTTATACAGATGCAATTTGTCGTTATGAAAGATTAAAGGGCAAGGAAGTATTATTTCCTCTCGGTACACACGCTTCTGGTAATCAAGCCCTTGGCTTTGCTAATAAGGTCCGCCATAAAGACAAAACCTGGTTAACTTATCTCAAAAATAATGGCTGCCCAGCAGAAAAAATTAAAGAATTAATTTATCCAGAAAAAGTGGTTGAGTATTTCAACCAAGTTTACATTAATGATTACTGGAAAAAATTTGGTTTTCTTTGTGATTGGGACAGATTTACTTGTACCATCAATAAAGATTATGAAAAGTTTATCCAGTGGCAGTTCAAAAAATTACAGCAAAAAGATTTACTTGTTCAAAAACCATACTTCGCTACTGCCTGTATAGAACACGGCCCTGTAGCCGTTGATCCTTCAGAAACAGACATTTCTAAAGGTGGCAATGCTGAGAAAAATGAATATACTTTATTAAAATTCAAGATTGACAATGATTATCTTATCGCGGCAACTTTAAGACCAGAAACTATTTACGGACAAACTAATCTTTGGGTTAATCCAGAAGCGGAACACATTAGAGTAGAAGTTGAGGGAGAAAAATGGATTATTAGTAAAGAAGCTGCTGAAAAATTAAAGTATCAAAAAGATGATGTTTTATTGAAAGAAGATGTTGACATAAAAGCATATCTCGGGAGAACAGTAATCGCTCCAGGAGTAGAAAGGGAGATTATTATTTTACCCTCAAAATTATGTAATCCTGATGTTGGTACTGGCATCGTAACTTCTGTTCCTAGTGATGCTCCTTATGATTATGTTGCACTTAGAGAATTACAAGAAGATAAAGATAAATGTAAAAAATATGGATTAGAAATTAACAAAATCCGCTCAATCCAATTAATTCCGATTATTAAAACTAAAGGTTATGGAAATTTTCCTGGAAAAGAAATTGTTGATAAACTCAACATTAAAAGATTAGACGACCCTCGTTTAGTAGAAGTAACTAAAGAAATTTACAAAGCTGGTTTTCATACCGGAATAATGATGGACACTTGCGATCAGTACGCCGGGAAAAAAGTAGAGGAAGCCAAAGAACTAATTAAAGCCAAGTTGCTCGAACAAGGTCTAGCTGATTTGTTTCACGATTTAAGTGAAGAAGTTACCTGTCGCTGTGGCGGAAAAGTAATCATTAAACGGATCGATGACCAATGGTTTATCAAGTATTCAGATCCGGAATTAACCGAACGAAGTAAAGAACAAGTCAAAGAAATGAACATTTATCCCCAAGAATATCAAGAAAATCTTCCTCATGTCTTAGATTGGTTTCAAGATCGCGCTTGCGCTCGTCTAGGAAACTGGTTAGGCAGTAAATTTCCCTTTGACGATAAATGGATTATTGAACCGATTTCTGATAGTACTTTATATCCAGCATACTATATCGTTTCCAAATTTGTTAATAATAAAACCATAAAAACTGCAGAGCTTACTGAAGAATTCTTTGACTACGTCTTTCTTGGAAAAGGAACGCCTCAAGAAAAATGGAAACAAATCAAAGATGAGTTTGACTACTTTTATCCTTTAGATATTAATCTTGGAGGTAAAGAACACAAAACTGTGCACTTTCCTGTATTTTTAATGAACCACATTGCTATCTTACCAGAAGAAAAATGGCCTAAAGGAATTTTTGTAAACTGGTGGGTTATTGGTAAGGGTAGCAAGATTTCTAAATCAAAAGGTGGAGCAGTTCCTATTCCTGATGCGATTGAACAATATGGAGTAGATGCAATGCGTCTTTATTATGCTCATATTGGCTCTCCCCATATTGACGTTGTTTGGGATGAAACGGTTGTTTTTAATTATAAAGCAACCTTAGAACGAATTTATTTATTAGTCGAACAATTAAAAGAATTGGATGGAAAGTTAAAATCGATTGACACTTGGCTAATTTCTAGAATAAATGAACACGTTAAAAAAATCAATCAAGTGATGAAAGAATACGAACTTAGAGAACTTGCTTCCCTAACTTATTATACAATTTATGATGATTTACGTTGGTATATAAGACGTGGAGGAAATAACAAAAAAGTAATTCAAGAAGTAATCATGATTTGGATTAAATTAATGAATCCACTTACTCCCCATTTAAGTGAAGAACTGAATCATAAATTAAATGGACAAGAACTAGTTTCTGCTTCGGTATGGCCTGAAGATCAAGAAAGTAGAATTAGTTTAAAAGCAACCGCAGGAGAAGAACTAGTTCGCGGAGCGATTAACGGGATGCGTAATGTTTTAAAATTAGCTAAACTTGAACAACCTAAAATATTTACTTTATTTATTTCTGAAGAATGGAAATATGAACTATTTAATCTGCTTAGTCAAGAACTTAAAGTGACTAGAAATGTTGGTGAGATTCTTAAAACTGTTCTTGCTAATGATAAATTTAAAATTAAGGGTAAAGAAATTAGTAATCTTGTTCAAGGAATGCTTAAAGACGCTTCTAAGCTTCCTCAGATAGTAACATCACAGGAAGAAGAACTAAAAGTAATTAAAGAAGCTAGAGAATTCTTAGAGAAGGAATTTGCTTGTGAAATTGAAATTGTGCTTGGCGATGAAAGTGAACATTCTAAAGCTCAATCCGCTCAGCCCGGTAAAGTTGGGATATTGGTTGAGTGAAATTATGGAGCGTAAAGAACTACAGTTTCTCTTGTTGGTTCTGGTCTGCGTCTGTAGGAACTTTCTATAACTGTTTTCTTTATTATTGCAGGTTTTTCTTTTAGCATTATTTTATTAAGTTTAACTATGTTGACATCTAAAGTTTTTGCATCTATAGTGTCAAGATAAGCGATACCTTGTTGTAATTGTGCTTTTTGTTGAGAGTGATCTTCTGCTCTAGTTACCATAGTGAGAGTATAATCATCAGATTCTTGAAGATATTTTTCCATAGAGATATCTAATGGTGGCTTAGGTCCTGTTGACATTTCTTTAAATTTAGTCCTAGCATAATTATCATCCCTATATTTTGGTTCTACATATAACATCTCAACAATTGCAGTAACAACAGATTTTTGTAATCCCAAGTTTTCTAATCTTCGGACCGTTTGTTGATGATCCTCATTAGAATAAAGTCCTTTAATTGCATTCAATTCTCCTGTCCAAAGTTCTATTAAAGTTCTTCCAGTACCAAAGAGATCTGTTTTGAAAGTAAGTTTTTTTCCCGCTCGCTGTTCAGGAGCCATATAATGAGGTGATCCAATAACTGTACCCTCATTAAATTCTTTTCTCACTAAATCTCCTGTATCTTTGGGACTTTTATAATGATGCTTCTTATCTACCAACTTGGCAATACCAAAATCAATAATTTTAATGTTGTAAGTTTCAGGGTCGACAACAATATTATCTGGCTTGATATCACAATGAACTATTCCGGCCTCATTAGCCATTTCTAAAAATAAACATATTTGGGCAGAGATATGAGCCTTGGCTGCATCTGGGATAGGGTTTTTATCTTTTGTTTTTAACAAATAGCTCAAGGGTACACCATAACTAAGTTCTGTTGTTAAAGCGTAATGAATTTCGCTTTTAAAAGTGAAGAATTGATATTCTTTAAACTCAGGGATAATTGAATGTTCTGGATTTCTTGCATCTTCGACATCTTTTACTTTACGTAAACAATCCCTTCCTTCAACTAACCTTTGCAAAGTTTGTTCGAGATTTCTATGTTCTTTAATCCTCTTCGGATCCTGACCTAGAACATATCCATGTCGTAAACCGCAACGTTCATCTTTAGGGTCTTCATTAAGTAGAATTATGGCAGAAGGATGGAATATTTCTTTTTTATCTGTATATTCTGCTACATATTCAATTTTTACAGGAATAACTCTATCTGATGGAAGTACTCCTCTTTCGGCTCGTTTTGATAATGGAAGAGTACCAGCAGTGGAGAATTTTGCAGCAACAATCTCAAGTTCATCACCATTCATAATACTTGCTTTTGCAACAGAACCTTGCCCTCCTGCACCGAGAACTTCGTCTATACTGGCAAATTGTAATTGTTTTCCCGCTCCACTTCTTAATATATCAAGTACTTCCATTTTAACTTATAATCTTCACCCAACCTCAAAAACCACACCATTTATTTATAAAACTTTCTGTTTTAATTAAATAGTGACAACTTATTGAGGAAATTTCATAATAGAAGATAAAATCGATAATCATAAATACCATTAAAGATTACTTTATCATATGCTCATCAATCATTTAAATCACAAAATCATCAGTAAAAAAGAGCGCCTTTGTCGTAATATTTTCTCCCAAGCAAGAGGTCTAATCTTCAGAAAAAGACAAAATATAGTCATGATTTTCCAGAAAGAAAAGAGAATTAGCCTCCATATGTTCTTTGTTTTTTATCCAATTGATGTCCTCATTTTAAATAAAAATAAGAAAATTGTTGAAATTAAGAGAAACTTCAAACCATTTAGATTCTGGAATTCTAAAGAAAAAGGAATGTATATTGTCGAATTAGCTTATCCAAGTCAATACCAAGTAAATGATCTTCTCGAACTTAAAGTTTAGGGGCACGCCCAACAGTCGAACCAATAAAGCCATGCTGGCTTACCCTGAAAGCTTCTCAGGCTTGCGACCCCCTGAACATTACAAACAACACTTAGGACTGCTTCCGTCAGGATCTGATCCGCTTCATATTGCCATAATCCCAGAGGACAAACCGTCAGCAAAGACATTCAGGACCAACATAACCATACAGGCCCTCAGTTGGGCTTCGGCTCCGCCTAAAGCGTATTGACGGTAACAAGAGAACGCTAACCTCCCAGCCTAGCTCTCCCCACGATTAAGTTTCTTCTGAAATAACATCATCAGTTTTAAATGTTTTGGGAAAGATAGACCATAACAAAATCACAAAAAACTTTGTTTTTTCCCAGGTTCACTTCCAAAAAATTTATAAACGAATTTAACTAAGTCTCCTATAAGCATTTAATATAAATAAAAAAGCGGTGGTAAACATGACTGAAGAAGAATATGAAATCCTTCCCCATAAATTACTTTCTGATTTGAAATACGACGTTGAAGCGCTGAAAAAAAAATTATCTGAACCGGATAATAAAGCTAACGAACTAATCTTAGAAATTGAAAGTATGAAAGATTCTGTCCATGAATTAAATATTGTTTTTGGTAAAGCTTTACAAGACATGCAGGAAGAAGATTTAGGGAAAACGGTTAAACAATTATTGGATAAACTAACCACAGTTGTCTCTCAAAACGAAATTATTGCTCATGGTATGGTCGCAATATCAGACAAACTAGAAGGTTTTATGCATCAACAATCTTTAACAAAACCAACCTCAACTTTACATTATCAAACAAATATTCCTCCCGTAAAACACACAATGGGACCTCCTTCTGATGTAGGAAGCAGAATCGCTCCACCACCACCGATGGGAAACAGAGTGATGGATTTTCCACCACCACCTCCTGCTGGAAAGAAAAGGAGAGGCCTCTTTTAAAAGATGAGTTTTCTCAAAGCCCAACAATTTTTGCATACAGTTGCTCATTATTATAAAGATGACCAGCTTGCTTTTTCTAAAGAAGAAATTAATAAAAAAATTAATGAAATTAAATATTTAGCTACTCAAAAAAAAGTTCCCAAATTAACTTTACGAAAAGAAATTCTTCATCTTGAACATCAATTACAAAACATTTCAGAATTAGAAAAACAATTGTTAAAAAGAAAAAAAGAAGAATCAACTAAAGTTGCTGCTTTGAAACGACAGATTACTACATTAAAAAAACAACTTTCCGCCAGTAATAATAAAGACCTTAACAAAAGAATCAATAAACTATCCCATCTTCTTGCTGATTATCTTGCTAAAAAAGATTCTAAAGATAATACAGAATTGAACCAGAAAGTTCTCGCTGAGATGAAAACTACAAAATCAAAAGAAGAACGTTTAAAAGAGATAGAAGAACGTCTAGAAGAGATTAAAGCTAAACTTTCTCCAGATTCACCACAAGCACAAGTGCTCCAAGAAAAAATTTATCTTTTGGAACAAAAACTAGAAGCTCATCAAAAAAAGCCAATTCTTAAATTTAATCCCGAAGATAGACATATAATGATTCATACTCCCCCTCCCCAAAAACGCGAAATATCATTAGAAAAATTACCCCTGCCACCAGCTCCTAGAAGTTAAACAATCAAATATCCCTTTTCATAACTGTCGTTCTACCGTTTTCTTTGGCTCGTTTGGCAGCTTCAACAATAAGTTGTTCTACTTTCTTATCTAAATGTTCTAAAAAGTCTTTAGAAATGTTCTCTACCCCTACTCCTGACTCTTTCAGAATTTCTTTTACTTGCGTTCTTACTGTCAGCATATTATTTCCTTTATTTAGTTGTATTTAAAACTTTTTGTTAATCAGAATCAAAAAAAATATAAACAAAGAAGATAAACAAAATATATGAAAGACTGCTTATTTTGTAAAATTGTTAAAAAAGAGATTCCTTGCCATAATATCTATGAAGATAAAAATAATCTTGCTTTTCTTGATATTCAACCACATGCTCAGGGCCACACAGTAGTTATTTCTAAAACACATGCTCCTTCAATCACAGAATTAGAGGATCAGAAATTACAATCTCTTATCATTGCTGTCAAAAAAGCAATGAAACTAATCAAAGAAAAACTTTCTCCAACAGGATTTACTATCGGAATTAATCATGGAAAAATCTCTGGGCAAACAGTCGATCATTTACATATCCATATTCTTCCGAGATATGAAGGAGATGGCGGTGGGAATGTGCATTCTATTATTAAGAATCCTGGCGATAAATCAGTTGAAGAAGTAGCCGAGTTGTTTAAATAAACGGGCGCTGTCAAGTTAATTGGCAAAGATTTAATTCTTAGTTAAACTTAAACAAAAATAGCTGGTGCGCCGCCAGTAATTTCAGGTTACTGGCAGGAAAAGCGCGCGCCAGACTAAAAAATAAGGTGATTAAAGATGATACAAACTGATTTATATAGCTTTAGCAATAAAACAGGCACTTTAGTGCCTTGGTGTAAGAAATGTGGTGAGCAAAATTTCTGGAAAAATGGAAAAAGCGAGAAAAATCAACAAGTTTACAAATGCAAAAACTGTGGTTTTAGATTTGTTTGGTGTAGTGACTTGCCAAACAAAAGATTTTTTACAAATGTTATAGCTTTTGCTGTAGAAATGTATGTTGAAATCGGAATTTCTTTACGAACATTGGCAAAGAAATTAAAGAAATTTTTCAATGTCAATGTAAGTCATGAAGGAATCAGAAAATGGGTTAAAATTTATGAAAAACCAATTTCTCGACGAGAAATTCCAGTTGAGACTTCTTGGCATGCTGATGAAACATACATTAAAATCAAGGGCATTGGACATTGGTTGTGGATTGTGCGTTGCCGAGAAACAGGCAACGTGCTTTCTTGGAGAATAACTAAATGTCGTTTCTTCAAAGATGCAAGAGGTTTAATGCAAGATGCATTAAACGTTGCTGGAACTAGGCCAGAAACAATAACAACAGATGGTCTTTATCAATATGCAGCAGCCATAAAGAAAGTTATGGGCTGGCAGCATTACACATACAAAAAGAAGCACATAATTGATAGTGGAATCGGCAAGAATTGGTTCATTGAACGTCTTAATCGAGAGATTAAGAGAAGAATTAAATGGTTCTCAAGCTTTCAAAGTCTAGAAGGGGCTAACACATTCTTCAGTGTTTGGTTTCATCATCTGAACAAGTCAGAATTCCCAACACAGGGAATTTGACTATACCAAATAAACGTAACCTTTTTATAACCAACTCATTATATTTAGCTTAACCCTTCGGCGAAGTGGCTTAACCTGGTTATAGCACCACGCTCATAAGAATTGAGCTATGAGTCTTCGGACAATGACTAACTATAATAACTGAGTTACGTGGGGGTTGGGGGCTCAAATCCCCCCTTCGCCATTCACCTTCACACATTTTGTGTGAAATAACATGCCAGCGTGGCACAATCTGGTACTATGCACAAGCATCGGTTTGTGCGTAGCAGAAAACTGCGCAAGCCTGGAAACTTGACTTTAGGCAAGTCCTGAACGTTAAGTGAAGATAGCTTGTTTCCTCACGGATATCCCGGTTCAAATGGTTGAAAGTACATGCTTTCAGCATGAAATTCCGGGCGCTGGCGTTTTTTTTACTTACTTTTCCATAATCCATGTAAATTACAGTAAGCTCTTGCAGTAACACCTTCATGACTACTAAGATTAAATTCAGCTTGAGGCTCTTCGCCTGGCTTTAGATAGCACGAAGCAATAA
>JAHJDQ010000102.1 GCA_018812355.1 Nanobdellota archaeon
GATGCCACAACAACCGTAATCAGGTCGCCGTTGTTGCCTTGCTCATGCAGCAAACCGTAACACCACATTTTCGACATCATCTTATCCGCTTTCGGGACGTCTGCCACTGGTTCAATCTATTCAGCTCCTATACACTTACCTGCGACAATTTAACTATCGCTTTTCCGTATCGTTCACCACCCGGAGTGTTTCCCCTCTGCGCAGCATACGGTGGTTTGCAAACTGCGCCTGAACGCCGTTTGCGGAAGGCCTCTCTTAGTGCTGTCTTGTAGTTATCCGGCCAGTCTGTTCGCTCGACCTCCGCTCAAACTCATCAATTCATCACCAAGTCTTCCATCTTCTGTACAGCATTCTCAAAGAACTATATTCTGGTGTCTTTGAGATTCAAGACACACACGGCTGGCAATAAAAAACGTAGGGCATTTCAAAGCAGCTACCTATCAAGTTACCAAGCCGTTTATTAAATGTTATGTCGTTCAAATTTAGCACTTGCTGCCCTATGTTTTTTATTGCGTGTTGCCAGCTGGTTTTCTTACTTATTTTTCGCTTTTAACATAATAATATTCTTTCTTGGTATCCCAAATTTCTTTTCAATCCTATCATAATCTTTAAAGTTAATTGAATGTAATGCACAATGATTAGCTATTTGATAATTCAAGATGTTTTTTGCTGTCTTTGAAAATCCATCTTTTTCAATATAATCAGCAATATTATCAATCTGTAAATTCTTTGAATACCACATTAAAATACCGTGTTTTATTAAGAATGAAGATGGTGTATCTATTTTGTCACAAACACTTTCAATAACTGGTAATAAAGTATCAGCTCCCAAAGAATGAATTATTTTGTTCAAAAAACCATATGTTACATGAAAATTCAAATTCCAAAAAATAGTTTTAGCAATTTTTTCTAACTGGTCTTTTCTCAGTTCCTTTGCCTGCCCTTGTTCCTTATCTTCAATTATTGCATTTAGTCTCTTTTTAATAATTTCAACAATCTCTTTTTCAGTATCGTCTTGTTTAATTACATCAAAAAATGAAGTTAATATTCGCAAATGAACATTCATACCTTCTTCAAAAATTTCTACAAGTTTCGTTTTCTTCATAGAACCAGAGCGATTTCTTATTATAAGCCCCATTACTTCAACCGTCTTAATACTTCGTCTTAGTTCAATAGACAATTCATCATCATCTTCTTCAATCTGTTCAATAATCTCACTATTTTCTTCTTCAAATTCTTCTTGTGCGTCTTTTCGCTTTTGTAAATTGCTTCTTTCTATTTCAGGGGTAGAAGTTTTTGAGGGCAGAACAGCCTTTACAATATCGTCTAATTTATCATCAAAAAATGCTGTTTCTGCACTATTAAGTGTCGCAGGTTTATACTTATCAAAAAGATATAATGAGTTTATTAAAATCTCATCAAGAATTTGTTCATTATTTGAATGGTGGGAAATAAAAATTGCGATATACGCATTTTCATTTTTATGTAGGTTGTTTATTATTTTTTCAATATTATCCTTCTCTTTATCAATGTTTTCAGCCAAATACTTAGCAATAAAGAAATAGTAAATGTATTGATAATTAAAAGAATAGTTATTAAAGCTATCAATTAATAATATTTGTGTTACTATTAAATTCTCTAATAAAACATCTTTTTTGACAGGAAAATTATACTCAGATAAATAGTTATCTAAGAACGTATCAAATTCACGTTGTGATATTTCTGATTTTTTAAGTTTATATAATTCAAAAGAAAATTCTGTTAAGAAATTCAAATATGTATCAAAATGTTCATTCTTTACGCCTTGTTTACGTAAATAGAAGAATATTAAAGCTTGATAATAGTATCCTTGTGATGATATTTCTTTATCAAGTGGTTTATCAAAGGTATCATATGTACTTATGATAGATAAAATAAAGAATGGATATGATGGCATAATACCTTTGCCAATAACTTTTCCTAATGCTGTCTCAATAACTTCTATTCGCTTATCAAGTGCTTGATAATAATCATTATCTTTTATTGGTCCGTCTTTTTTATCTGTTAAATCAGACCATTTCTTTATCAATTCATACCTTAGAGATGAACTAAATTGGCAAATTTTCACGTGGCTATATGACGCAATCAATGTTTCTTGTCTAATATTTAAACCAAAAATGTCGTCTACAATTATTATATGAATTTCATATTTACTTAGATGTTCAAGATGTTTCTCTTTGTGTTTTGCATAATGGAAATCGTCAATTATTGGTATAATTCGCTTTAAATCAATTTTATCTATGTCAATATCTTCATATTGTTCTTTTAAAGCTTTATCTATTTTAAAATCAATATTACCTAAAAACTGATTCTTCTTGTCAGAAAGGTAAACTGGAAGGAAACCTTTGCTTTTTGTTTCTGTAAATATTTTTTTGCATAATGCAGTTTTTCCTGACTGGTCTTCACCTGCAATTAGTATTTTTTTAAGTTTTGTAATTTGATTTAGAATTATTTCTGAACTTTCCTTTTTCTGATATTCTTTCAGATTATCATAAACGCTTACGGTTGGATAAATAAATATATCACCCAATTTAACAATATCTTTATCAGGATGTGATTTTTGAAGTAATTCAGTATTATCTATAAACTTCTGAAAATCGTTTGAGATTTTCAATTTCTTATGATATATTTCTGTTTGAATGACTGTTTTTAACCATTTAAATACATCTTGCCAAGCAGTATTTTTATCTTTAAAGTCTGTTACTGGTTTTCCATCAGTTGGAATTGCTAATAATTCTTTTAATTCTGTATCTTCTAACCAACCAGAGGGAGAAAGGATTATCGGGATAACTCTAACACCTTTTTGTTCTTTTAACAATAAAGCTTCTTTTTTCTCTTTCATACACGCTTTTGATGCTAAAAAACTGGCAGAAATGAATAAGCATATAATGTCTGCTCTTTCTAAATTATTATCAATTGTATTTTGAAAATCTTTCCCTGCTTCAATTTTTCTATCATACCACTCTTCTATAAGTCCATTATTCCTTAAAGGAGCAATGTGCTTAATAAAATCTTCAATATGATTTTCGTCTTCGTGCGAATAACTGATAAAAAGTTTCATTTTGTTCTCCATATTATCTTGGTTTATTTTCTGTCATTAAACTTGCTGGCAGTCGAGTCGGAAAGGGGAGTTTCACCCCTTCCCTCTCACAGAACCGTACGTGAACCTCTCGATTCATACGGCTCTTCATGCCCAGTCACAAATGTAGCAAAAAGCTACGGATGCACCAACTTCCAGTGCGGAAATAACCCGGGATTCTCTTTGTATCTGGTACTCAGATACTTCAAAGCCGCCCGGGTTGACAAGCCCTTCTCCCACCTAACCCACTTTACTAACCGGATATTCAGACGATGCCAGATATCAAACGTGTGCCCCGTCCA
>JAHJDQ010000015.1 GCA_018812355.1 Nanobdellota archaeon
AACCAAGTCTATGAGAATAGTTATTTTTTCTTTATTAATTTTATTTTTTGTTGTTGGATGTACTTCTAACATCGCTGGAGTACCTGCCGAAAGAAATACTATTCCTTGCAGTTCCGGAACTGGATGTAATTTCTATGATGCTTTAGGTGTGGATGGAGAAGCTTATTTTTTAGTTAAGGACATCTTTAATGAAAACGAAGAATATACTTACCAGAGAGATGAATATGAATGTCATAATAGCGTTTGTGCTGTTTACTGTCAAGATGATCAGTGTTATCTAAAAGACAAAGCAGGTAATACTTATGTCCGAGGAAAGATTGTTAATGATCCTGATGCTGCCAATTCTAATTTAAAGAATTATATTTTAGTTAAAAGTTAAAACGATAAATATTTCTTGAAAGTTAATAATTTTGCTGAAAAAGTTACACCTACACAATCGCAAGTTTTTGCTGTTTTTGTTGTGAAAAATATTAGTTTAGTCTTAAATTAGTACTACAATATCTTCATTTTATAGAAAAAGTTACACCTACACAATCGCAGAAATGACATATTTTAAAATGTTACAACATTCCCATAATTTCTTTTTTTACTCTGGCAAAAGTTTCTTCATCTAAAGAGCATATTTTTTTAATAATTAACGATTTTTGTACTGAAAAAATCTTGTCTACTCTAATCCGGCTTGGTTTAATCAATTCTCCTGAAGAAAGATCTCCTTGTGAAATATTAATCGAATAGGGTTCCTCTTTTATGATAGTCGTTAATGGAACTAAAATACAATCATCTGACTTTCTGTTTAAAGCGTTGTTTGAGACCACTAAAGCCGGTCTTACTTTAGTTCCAGTTAAATCTGAAAATGGATATGGAAGCAAAACAATATCTCTTTGATTCATTTTTCTAAATAAGAAGACCAAATATCATCTTCTGAATTATCCCACACTTCTTTTAAAGAATTTTCACTACATTTTAAAATATCTTTGAAATCATCTTTTAGTTTTGTAGAAACATCTTTTAATTTTTCAATTAGTATTTTACCTTCTTCTTCAATCATAATTAACTCTTCGCCTTGAAAAATGCCTGCTGCTGTTCTAATATCTAAAGGAATAGCGATTTGTCCTTTTTCAGAAACTTTTACACATTTAACAACCATAACTAGTAGTAAGAATATTCTTACTTATAAATTTTTTGGTTAAGAAATAACTTCCTTCAGATTAACCACACCTTTCCTAAACATATCCTGATCATCTTACCCAAAGCTTTATATACCACTGCCACATTCTCTATGACAATTGATATAAAATGTATGACAACACTAAAATTAAAATTTTGGAACAAATTTATCTGAATCCTAGTATTCATAAAAGAGAACTTTCTAAGCAGCTAAAGCTTGGGATGCCCTCGATTGATTATGGACTTCAAAAAATAAGTCAATTAATTAAGCAACAAAAAGCAGGAAATCAGATTCAATATTTCTTAGATTATTCAAAAGAGGGGCTTACTCCTGCCCTTAGTACTGTTGAATATTCTAGATTGGAAAGACTTCCGGCAAAGATAAAATTATCTGTCAGAGATTTCTTAAATGAATTAAAAGATAAACCTCTCCTTGCACTCCTTTTTGGTTCTTATGCGAATAATACTTATACTAAAAACTCGGATCTTGACATCTTGTTGGTATTTCAAGATGTTAAAGATTCTAAATGGATTGAAAATACTGCCAAGAAAATAAGCATGAAAACAAACACACGATTAAATCCAGTTTATCTTGGTTATCAAGAATTTAAAGAATCATTTCATAATCCAACTAAAGAATTTTTCAAAAAACTTAAGAAAGATAAGATCATTCTTATTGGAATTGAATGGTGGAGGCAATTGATCAATGAAGAGGCCTAACTGGAAAATTTGGCTAAAGGACAAGAAAGAATGTAAATTCTGGCTAGATAATTATATCCGGGAAAAAATTCTCAAGAAAGTTTCTGACGAATCAAGACTTCATATTAAGAGAACCGACCACAATTTGACTTTTGCTAATTGGATTATTGAGAAACATAAGGATGAAATCCCAGAAGTACTTAATGATAATTATTATGATTGGGTCATCAGTATCTATTACTATGCAATCTATCATGCTGCTCTTGCTCTGATGAGTAAAGAAGGCTTTACCTCAAAAAATCATTCGGCAACTTTAGCTTTTCTAATTTATCATCATTATCATTCACAAAAAGCTTTGGCTAAAGAAGATGTTGAACTGATTGCCAGCTCCCTAGATAAGGAAGATATTGAGACTCTTGGAATTTCCAAAGAACTAAGAGAAAAAGCTTGTTATGATATTCATGAATCATTTGAGAAAAAATTAGCTGAACAAATTAGGGAAGAAGCAGTTGATTTTGCGAATAAGATAAAGATGTTGTTGAAATCATAATACATCCTTCAGATTAACCACACCTTTCCTAAACGCTTCCTGATCATCTAATCCAATCCTTGGACAAGCTGTGTTAACCCAACATTCAATAAAATTAAAATTCTCTAATTGATTAAATGAAATGTTGTTATCAATAAAATAATAAAATTTCTTCTCTGGATACTTTTCTTCCAACTCTAAACTCTTTTTATAATACTCCTGGCCCGGTTTTAATGTAATTAGTACTCCAACATCCCTAGCACTATGAAACCTAGCCATAGACCCACGATATCGTTTCAAATTCTTATCAACATCTTTTTCAGTAAGTACTGAAAACTGATTACTTTTAGGATTATAACAAACTACTTCCTGAGCATTTCCATACACTAAAGCTTGCGGATGAAATTTTCCATCACCAATGTAAAGAAAGACATCAACATCTTCTTCCAAATTAAGACTATCACTTCTACAATCACAACCAAGTAATTGTCCCTCAACACAACAACGTTTAGCTTTAGAAGTTACCACCGTCATCTTTTTTTCTTTTAATTGTTCTTTAATATTTTTTAATGAAGCAACAAATTGAACAGCAGCAAATAATCCAATTTTATTATACTTCTTCAAATAATCTAATACTTCATCAGATAATGAAACCTTACCTTCATAAGTACCTTCAATAAAAATCGTTTTCACCATTCTTCCTTCCTGAATTGATTATGTCCAAAACTAAGTACTAAATCAACTCCTAATCTTTCTAAACCTAATGGCAAATCACACGCCCCATAACAAGAACCTAACCAAATAAGTACGCGAGCAGAAGTCTTACTATTAATCTCTGCTTCAATCTCCTTAGCCCGAGGCTTCAAACCATCCGGTAATTGCAGACAAACTAACTTAGCATCAGCTGCTTTAATTTCCTTTACAATCCTATCCAATTCTAAATCATACATAATAAAAATAATTTAAGAAGAGAGTTTAAAAAAGTTTGTTAAAAAAAGAAAAAAGAAAAATTTACTCGTTTGCAGCAGTTCCATCATCTGATTCTTGAACTGGCTCAGGTTCTGGTTCAGGTGCAGATTCAGGTTCAGGTTCTGGAGCAGTTTCAATCGGTTCCGGAGATGCTGTTGGCGGTCCATTTTCTCCATATCCTAAACAAACACATCTTTCCTCGACACAATCACTGTTTTGATCACCGCATTCTTGCTCACAGCCATCTTTACACTCACTTACTTCTTCTTCATAAAAACATTCACAATAGCCTTTATCACAAGAAGTACTTGAAGCCCCTGGACATTCTGCACTACAATCATCACAACTAGAATCATCATTAGCAATACAACCAACTCCATCAATACAATCCATCCCTGGCTGACAATAGATTACATCACAATTAATATCATTGTTTCCACCATCAGTACCTTTGCCATCATCACCATGAGATTCATCATAATCATCTTTATTTACACACTTACAATCATAACCATTATCATCACAAATATGTAATTGATTACCAACACAATCTTCTCTACTAACACCATGCTCATCTGATCCTTCAGTAAGTTTATTACACTCTTCCCAGTCTCTTCTACCAGAACCATCTAAACCAGCATCTAAACATTCCTGAGGAGATTCTGTTTTAAACTGAATTTTTTTACATTCATCCCAATCTCTTCTTCCCGTACCATCTAAACCGGCATCTAAACATTCTTGCGGAGCGTCTAATTTAAACTGTACTGGTTGACATTTTTCCCATGGATTGCGATCATCAGCAAACTGATGACATTCTTCCGGAGCGTCTAACAAAAATCTAATTTTATCACATTTCTTCCAATCGTCTCGACCCGAACCATCTAAACCAGCATCTAAACATTCTTGAGGAGAATCTAACTGAAATTTAATCTTTTCACACTTCTTCCAATCGTCACGATTAGTACCATCAATTCCCGCTTCTAAACATTCTTCTGGAGCGTCAAGTTTAAATCTAATCACATCACACTTCTTCCAATCATCTCGACCAGAACCAGTTAACCCTGCATCTAAACATTCTTCCGGAGCGTCTAGCTTAAACATATATCTTTCACACTCTCTAAAATCAGATAATCCTGCTTCAATACATTCAGAAGGCGCTTCTGCTTCAAACATAATCTTTTCACAAGCTTCCCGTCCTTCTTTTTCATTACGAGGATCAATCTCTCCTCTTTCTAACGCTTCAGCACATTCTGGCGGAGCATGTTCTTTAAACATTACTTTCATACATTCATCTTTTGATAATGCACCAGCTTCAACACACTCTTGAGGAATATGTAAATCATGTTTTGAATCTCCGTAATCATCTTCTAAATCTGCCATCACATCTTGTAAATAATCTGGCAATAAGTCAATCGGATCGCCAGCTTTTTCCATCTCTTCACAAGCATCTTCATTCCCAGATTCACACTCTGCCGCTAAAGGCGCAATAATTTTACACTGATCAGCAAACGGCTTGACAGAAATATCATCACATCGACACTGACTTGGATTTTCAAAACATTCTGACATTATTCCAAAAAATTCTTTCGCTTCTTCTTCTTGTTCAGCTGTTAATTCTCGATCTAAATCCCGTTTCCATTCCGGAGCATCATCATCAGTCTTACAAACTTTTGAATACTCTAACGGATCTAAATTTGATAAAGCCCGACATAATCCGGCAATTTTATTAGAAATCTTTGCTGCCAGAGCAATCTTATCTTCTTCTTTCATTCCCTGACCAATCGCTTCTTTAATATCATCCCACTCATCGCCTTCTAATCTTGATTCAATCTGTTCGAGAATTACTTTTGTCGCTTTACTACTTTCCCTAACTTTTTCATCCAATTCCGGAGAAACTTCTTTTTTTAGAATATCATTATATTTCTCAACCCTTTCTAAAGCTTTCTCAGCCGCTTCCTGATTCCCAGAATCAACCATTTCTTCGAATTCTAAAACTTTCTCTTCTTTATAAGCTAAGGCAGTTTCCGGATTATTGCCCACTAAAACATTTTCCACTAAACTTTCTAAGAAATAAAAACTACTATCCGGAGTCATTCCGGCAGAACCTTTAAATTTAACATCATCAATATCTTCATAAATATCTTCTTCGGCAATATTATCAAACTCTTCATCATAAAGACCTTCTTCAGAAGTATCATCTAAAGGCTCAACTAAATTTTCTTCAGCAGCGCTAACGCTAACCGCTAATAACAATAATACTAAAACTAAAAATAATAACTTTCTCATTATAAACACCTCTTTTGATATTATTAAATATTAAAACGAAATACTATTTAAAACTAACTCACAATAAACACAATCCCAATCTCTACGAAACAGTAATCTTCATTGCTTGAGTTGTATAAATCCCATCAGAAACCCAACAGATTCCTGCTTCTTTGAAAGTATAATTGTAAGATTCTCCAGCATTAAAAAGATTACTCTTAATATCTCGACATTCACGATTCCCCAGAATTAAAGCAATCTGATACCTACCTTGACGCACATTATTCCATTTAACAGTATCACCAACATTAATACTAATGGCAGAAGTCCCAAAATCTCCAGTTGTTGTTGTCGCAGTACCAAAACCACCGTCAATTAATTTAACAATAACAATCTTTGGACCTTTCTGCTCAATCACCTCAACTACTTCATCAACTACATCCTTAATTTCTTCCTCAATTTCTTCTGTAAACTCTTCTTCTGGTATTTCATACTCAACAATCGCTGACTGCAGTTCGTTAATGACAATTGTTAACAATCCACTTCTTAACAAATCAATCTTACTCTGCACTGGATACCCATCAACTTCTAAATCATTGATTCCTTTTTCAATTTGTAAATATTGAGAAACTTTTAATACTTCATCTCCAGTAGAAATTTTTTCCAAATCACGTTCTATTGAATAATAACGGTCACTTAAACTTAACCCACTATAATCTTCTTCAATAACTTTTTCCTCTGCATCTTGATATGCTTGCATGAATTTATTAGTCAGATCAGTAAGCTTAATTTGTTCATACTCTTCAATCGTTAAATAATCTAACTCAATCTTAATTCGCGTAAACTGAGCCATGTTAAACTCTTCTTCTCCAGAATTAATTCGCTCAATTTTTCGTTCTAAATAACTATATCTTTTATTTAAAGCACTCGTATCATTCTTCTCTATCGTATTTTCAGTTAATTCTAAAACTGCTTCTGCATACTCTGCTTCTTGATCTGCTTGCTCTTCTGCACTTATTTCTGTAGTAGAATTATCTCCTTCATCAATCGAAGAACAGCCGATTAAAAAAAATACTATGAAGATACAAGTGAATAAGTATAAACTTAACCTCTTTTTCATTTAACTAAAGAAATTAAACTCATATAAAAAATTATTCAATAAAATCTAACCAAAAATCAGCAATAGAACTAACTAGCCTGTACTTTTCTTCTACGTTTGGCCTTCTTCATCTTCTTTCTCTGCCATTTCCAGCGCATTTGGCCTTTTTTCTTCCAACGTCTTGAACTTCTTTTCATTTTATTTTAACCTTAAGAAGTTCAAGGCTCAAAAATCTGAAAGATTTTTCCATGTCGTGAACTTCTTTTCATCTAAGCTCAAAATTAGCTGTCTTTTTATAAAGGTTTCTGCTTACAAGAATTAATCCTTTCTTCTCAATATTAAATAAACTGCAGAGAGAACCATAATCAGCACAAACAAACCTAACAATGTATACTTTTTTCCACCAGCTTGCGAGGGTAAGAACGTCGAGAACGCTCCCGTTATCCAGTTAAAGAAATCAAAACTCTTACTTCCAGAAACCGCAAAATAAGAGAAATGTTTTGCTTTCGCCTGATAAGTCAAACTATTACCTTCTTCTGTAACTAATTTCGTTTTCAACTTATCCCAACTATAATCAACATAATGGTATAAAGAAACTTTCTTTTTCGTATAATCATGTTCCATTAACCATGATTGTGGTACCCTAAAACTAATCTGCACTTCATTCAATTCTTCTTCAGTCAATCCAGTTGTAATTTTTAAATATTGATAAACGTTCGCTAATTCAAGAACTTCTTCCGGCTTTTCATTAAAGTAATCAATCCCTAAGGTAATCTCCTTCTCCACCTCAGCTTCAATCACAATCTCAAATACAGTTTGCTCATTATTTCCTACTTGTAAAATACTTGGCTCTCCTGGAGTAAGAGTAACCGTTTGGGAAAAAGATGATAATTCTTCAGGAATATCAATTGCTGGTTCTTCCGCAACAACTTCGGCTGCTGCAGTGAGCTCTGGCTCTGAAATAATCTCTTCTTCAGCAGCATCTGTTGTTTCTGTTGCTGTCGTTGATGTACTACTACCTCCACTGCTTCCACCGCCACTAGGACTATCTCCAGTATTTCCAGAATCGCAAGCACTACACGAACCACCACAATCTGTTTCCGTCTCATCACCATTCTCACTAGAATCTGAACAAGAAGTAAATGTTACCGTTGAAGTGGTAATGTTAGTATGCTGATTAATAAAATTATCCGTCGCATTAATCGTAATGTTATGCACTCCTACATCTTCATCCTCAAAACTAATGTTCCAAATACATCTGCGGGCAGAACTGTTTAAGTCACTACAGTAAGAAGCGGTTGTTGGTAAAGAAATATTATCAAAAAATCCGTTCAGAACTGCTAACTCGGAATAATCGAAAGCTGTCGCAGTTATCGTTAACGAACCGTCTCGTTCCAAATGCGCTTCCGTATCATGAGTAATTGTTAGAGTTGGGGCAAGAGTATCATTAATAATCAGAGAAATGTTTTCTAACGAAGAAGCACCATAAGAATCACTAGCTGTCACCGAAACCGGATACGTTCCTGTCGTATTGTAAGCCTTCGTCGGATTCTGACTATTAGATGTTGTCCCGTCACCAAAATCCCAGTAATATGTTAATGTATCATCATCCGGATCTATTGCCGTTGAAGTAAAAGCAATAATATCTCCTACTTCAATTACGGAATCATTTTGATGAGAAGTAATACTAACATTAGTAGGGGCCCAATTTTGCACTGTAAAAGTATACATACTGGTGGAGTTAACATTTCCCGCAATATCATAAGCATGGAAACGGTAAGAAATAATTTTCTGGTTGGTTAAGTTTTCTAATCCCGTTACAGAAAAATTGTACATTTCACCTGATTCTAAAGTTAAACTATAATTTACCCAACTCCCAGAAAAGTTTGATTCCAAAAATAGTAAAGAAGTGTTCAGAGCATTATTATCAGTAAGATTAATCCTAAAAATTACTGTATCATTATTATAAACTGTCTCTGGAGTCCTATTTATCCCAAACATTCCCGGACCGGTTTTATCGATGGTAAAATTGATGTAAGAAGTGTCCGCATTATTTAATGAATCATTGGCATAAACCACTAAGCTATAGTTTCCATCCGAAAAAGTAGCGTTAGAAATGTTAACATAATCAGTCCAGTTAAAAGTAGCCGCGTTAATCTCAGAACTAGAATTGCTTTGCACCACATCACCACTAGAATTTAAAATGCTATAATTCGAGAAGGATAAAGTCAAATCAGTAATCACAATATCCAAATTAAAAGCAGAATTATAATAAGAATTATTTAGAGGAACATTAATTGTTATATTAGGTTTAGCATTCTCAATTTCAATCTCTCTTAAAACACTAACTCCAAAAGTATTGATCGTATCATTACCATAAACTTGATAATAATAAGTTCCGTTACCCAATCCAGTGAGGTTATAATAAAAATTCTTTTGATCGCTTTCATTCATTGTATAATTGATCAACGTGCCATTATTATAATCCCATTCCAGTAAAGCGTTAGTCAGATTAACGTCAGAAGTAATGTTAATCAAAACAGAATTAGAAGTGCTATTGGAATCATTAAGAGGATTATTAGTACTAAAATTAAGGAAAGGTTGAACTGCTTTGAGAAGATCAATCCGGGCATATGTCCGATCAGAACTAGAATCATATACAGAAGAGCCAGAAATAAACAACTTATCTTGAATTTGTTTTGGTGTGATTGTCTCACTGTAAGCTAAACGATAATATTGGTTCATCAAGAGGGCAGCTCCAGCAGTATGTGGACAAGCCATTGACGTTCCTGACATTCCTGCCGTTCCTCCGCCAACATAAGGAGCAGTAATACTAATCCCTGGAGCAAGCAACTCGAGAATATTACCACGATTATAAGAAATACTATTGGCAGAATTTACTGCTCCGACAGGAGTAGCATTCTGCACACATGCTGGTGCTGAGATACCATTAGTAAAACCATTATTCCCTGAAGAAATCGAAACAGTAATATTATTATTAACCGCAGTATTAATCACATCAGTCATCACATAATCATTACAATAATCATTATATGGTCCTCCTCCTCCTAAACTCATACTAATCACAGAAATGTTATACAAACTAGCATTATTCGTACACCATTCTATTCCCGCAATCACATCAGCTTCATTACAAGCTGCTTGACCTGCATTGTTACAAACTTTAATTGAAACAATCTTTGCATCAGGAGCAACTCCATAATAACCACTTAAGTTACCAGCCGCAGTTCCAGATACATGCGTACCGTGTCCTTGCCCATCTTCAGCGGAATCATCTTCTGTCGTTGTATCAGGACAACAACCGCCAGCACCATAATCAGAAACCCGGCAATAACAATACTCATCTAATATTTTTCCACTAAAAGCTGGATGATCAGTATCAATCCCCGTATCTAAGACACAAACAGTTTCTCCCTCTCCTGTAATATTGTAACCATTAACAGATAAATTCCAAACATCATCAGCATTAATTTGCGGAATACTCGTAGCTAAAGTAGTGTAAAGCACCCGATTAAGATGAACTTCTTTAACCTGCGGA
>JAHJDQ010000103.1 GCA_018812355.1 Nanobdellota archaeon
GCGGTTGCGTTACTCGGGGCATCAAAGCCCCTGCGTTACTCACCCAAATTCTTTAATGTTGCTACGCAACTTAAAGAACTTCTCATAAAACTGCCGTTAGTTTCAATTGAGTTTAAGTTCAAAAAAAAGGAGTTCAATCTATAAGATCAAAAAGTAAAAGTCACAAATTGACCTTCTCCTGCGTCCCGAAGAAATTTTTATTACCTACTTTTGAATTTTCTACGATTAATTTTATTCTTTTATTTCTCGTTTCCTCACGTTTCCCCCTTAAAATCCATCTATATGCCATCTTTTTAGTTGATGCAGAAAAATTCTCAAAATTATCTTTGGCCTTTTTATCTTTATCCAAAGCTTTTTTTAATTCAACAGGCATATCTGGATTTTTTGGAATCCCAGAATCATGTGTCGGTCTCTTCAGGCCTTCTTTGTAAAATTTCAAACCAACAGAAGTCATTTTTCCTTGCTTAATCAAATCTTTAGCATATTGAAGTGTATTATCACTCCACTTACTATTTTTATTTCTTTTAGAAAAATTCCTTACATACATATCTTCATCTAATCTTTTAATTGTAGTATCAATCCAACCGAAACAAATCGCTTCTTCTATCAACTCTCTATGCGACGGAGCCGACTTACCAGTATGTTTCTTGTAAACTATAACAGAAACCTTATTCTCTTTATCATGGTGATTCACCAACCATTTTCTAAAATCATCCCTGTTGAATGCAGTTATTGTCTTCATAGTATCATCATTAATCTTTGATAACATTTAAACTTTATGGGTTTTTCTGTTTCAATATCTTATTTTGGTTCAGTACTCCACTTTTTAACTCCCCCAGAAGTTGACAATGCCCAAAAAATGCAAAAATATTGCATTCAGGAAATGAAAAAAGATGGAATTAATGGTCTTTTTGCATGGTTGGCAACACGCAGTATTCCAAAATTAGAGAGATGGAAAAAGAAAGCCTATCAGAAGAAATAGAACGAAAAATATTCTTTTGAACTGAGCCTTCGGCTTTTTTTCTTGCAGAAAAAACGTATAACAGCGATTGCGATGTTAAATCCAATCATTAAACAACTCCATATTCCACAAAAAAACCAACAACCTTTATAAAAGAAACACTACTATTAAGCTTAAACATGGAAATCATCCCATGATAAACACGGAGAGTGAAAAAACAATGGATAATAGACAAGGCGGTTTCCGAGGAGACCGAGAAATGCATAAAGCAGTTTGCGCCGATTGTGGAAAGGAATGTGACGTTCCATTTAAACCATCAGGAGACAGACCAGTTTACTGCAGAGAATGTTACGGAAAACATAAGAAGTTTTAATTTAATTTCCTAATAATTTTCTAGAATTTTTTTTCTTTTTCTTTTTCTTTTTTAAATACAAAAAGATTTATATATATTCTTTAGTACAACATTATTATGAATACACTTAGCAGAACAATCACTGGAATTATTGCAATTATCCTAGGATTAATTTTAACAATAATGAGTTTTTTAACTTTCGTTACCTTATTTTATGGAATTCCTATTCTAATCATTGGATTTTTTATTTTGTTTAATAAAAAAGAGGACGAAATAGAAAAAATAAAAACTAAACCAACAGGGGGAAAGAAAAAATGACAAACATAATTGTAACAACTGGAAATGAAATTCCTGGGAAAAAAATCAGCCAAATAATTGGAGTGGTCAAAGGTAGTACCGTCAGAGCAAGAAACATTGGCCGGGATATCGGTGCAGGATTCAAGAGTATTATCGGTGGAGAGGTTAAAACCTATACTGAGATGACAATGAATGCCCGCGATGAAGCTTATAACCGTATGGTCAATGAAGCAGTAGATTTAAAGGCTGATGCAATTATTGGCGTTAGGTTTACCACATCGATGGTGATGCAAGGCGCTTCCGAAATGCTTGCTTATGGAACTGCTGTGAAATTAGGTTAAAAAATCAACTTCAATCTCTAATTGATCAGCCGTGGGATATTCTTTTACTATAGCCGGTTTTAACCTTAAACTATAAAAATAATCTTTTTTCTTCTTAACCAATTTTTTTGAACATAAAATTCTTGGCTTACTCATATCTAAATAAAATTCTTCTTTAGCAAACTTCTTTTTCAATTTAACTAAAATCAACTCTAACTTATCTAACAATGCATCATGATTCTGTTCTAATTTTTTCCGATAATCAAATCCTGGCATTAATTCTTTAGAATACAAAGCACCCCTAGTTAACATCCCTTCTCCATCAACAATATCAAACGAATGTTTAACTCCTTCTGCTTCCCGTTTAATCCTTTCGGAAAGTTGTATTTTATCTTTTAATTTCGCTGTACATAAATGTACATTTAAATCATCAATTTTTTCTAACAATTCTAATCCTAATTCTAGTGAACCTTTAACAGCATAACTTAACTGATCTTTAGTTTCTAATCTTAATTTATAATGTTCTGAATCAGCCGTTTCTAATTCATTTAAATTAAGAAAAATTCTCTTATTATCATTTATTTTATTAATAAAATCAATCATTTGTTTTAATTCCTTTTTCTTACCGATAACTAAAGGCACTTCTACTCCAACATCCCAATCATAATCAAAAGCTAATTTTAACTTATCCCACAATTTATCAGAATCTAAATCTAAATGAAACCTAATCTCATCTAAACCAGCATTATATAATTGCTTTAAGCTCGCTCCATCAACTAAATTCAACGAAGTATACAAATGAATGTGAAACTCCTTCCCAAATTCCTGTTTTAACTTTTCAATATACTCCACTGTGCGTTCTAACTTTGCTAAAGGATCCCCGCCTGTAATTCCTGCTCCTTGAGCATCCATCAACCTAGCTTCCATCACTACATCAGCAAAAGCATCAACTTTCCGTTCATTTGCATATATAACATCATGCTGATACTTCTGATCAGAAACCGGACAATAGCTACAACTACGAGGACAGATACCGGTAATAAAAATAACTAATTTTTCTCCTTTCACACAATACTGACAACCTTTAGGTAAACGTCCTTTATTGTACGAGTAATACTTGTTTTCTTTATGCATGCTTATTCCCAACTAATTTTCTTAATAAACTTTCCCATAAATCTTTTAAACTAAATTAGGTGAGAAAGCTAGCGCCAGAGGAGGCGCATGAGTGAACATTAGTGAGCTCATAATTGGCGCCGTGCCCTAGCTTTCTCAAAATGTAAGAGATTTGAATTAGTCACACAAATCTTTTAAACTACTCTTCTCTTAAACATTGATGCCTCTCCAAGCTAAAGAATTACACCATAATTTAAAATTCAAATGCCAGAAGTGTGGTTATTGTTGTGATCATACTATTATTGAACTATCTCCATTTGACATTAAGAATATTTGTGAACATCTAAACATTACTACAACTGAATTCCATCAAAAATATTCTATCTTTAATTTCATTGCTTATCCTAAATGTATTCTTAAAAACCGACCGCATTGTCCATTCAAAAAAAATACTTGTACTATCTACCAAGCAAGACCGATCAGATGCAGACTATACCCCTTAGGAAGAGTCTTCCAAGATCATAAAAATTCGGATACCGAATTTTTAGGATGCCAGAGGATGCATGAAGCGCCCTCAGTGCACAATGAAATACTCTACGTTCTTCCAGAAGAAAAATGTTCTGGCTTTGCATCTGGAAAGAAACAAACGATTGCAGAATGGCTTGACAACGAAAACATCTCTCCATTCAATCAATTAACCAACGAATGGAATAATTTTTTAATAAAAACTAAAGAAAATGAATTAGATAAAGTTCAAACCGTCATCTTCAAGAAAGTATTTTACGATTTCGATGATCCTTTAATTCAGAAATACCGAGAACAAATGAAGCCAGAAACTAATTTAGAAGTTTTCATGGAAAATCTGTACCAAATTTATGAAATTCTTAACTCTGCTTCAAAAAATAAATCTTAAATTTTCTTATAAATATTTTTTCGATGTCCAATTTCAACCACTAAAATTAATGCTTTTCCTTCTACAATTTCTAAAATGATTCGATAATCACCCACTCTTAAAGAAAAATAAGGGCACCCCACTAATTTTTTCACATGGGGATAAGGTCGAATTCTGATTCTCTCTAATGTATTAATTATTCTTTGTTTTAATATTCTATTAA
>JAHJDQ010000104.1 GCA_018812355.1 Nanobdellota archaeon
GTTTTCGGAATTGTTACTTCTATTGTTAACGATGAATTAAGCACTTATCTGGGAGAACATCCGCAAGTTGGTAAGATGATTGTCGGAAAATGTTTAGACGCTGCCAGAGCGAGAGAAGCCGCTCGTAAAGCAAAAGAATTAACCAGAAGAAAAGGCGCTTTAGACGGAGCTGGTCTGCCAGGAAAATTAGCTGACTGTTCTGAAAGAGATCCTAAAAAGTGTGAATTGTACTTAGTTGAGGGAGACTCAGCGGGCGGTTGTTTTTCCGGAGACACTAAAGTTGCTTTAGTCGATGGCAGGAATCTCTCATTTAAAGATTTGGTTAAAGAAAATAAACTTGGAAAAAGAAATTTTTGTTATACTATTAAGAAAGATGGAACAATTGGTATTGAAGAGATTAAACACCCACGTATTACAAAGAAGAATGCTGAAGTAATTAAAATTATTTTAGATAATGATGAAGAAATAATCTGTACACCTGATCATAAATTTATGCTTCGTGATGGAACTTATACACCAGCTCAAAACCTTTCTCCTAAAGATTCACTAATGCCTTTACGTAAAAAAATATCTCAGTTAGGTGGAAAAATCACCATTGCTGGATATGAACTGGTCTTTGGTCCTCAGAAACATAAATGGATTTTCACTCACTTATTATCTGACAATTGGAATCTTAATCAAAGTATTTACCATATCCAAGATGGTAGTCATAGACATCATCTTGATTTTAATAAGGTAAATAACAATCCAGAAAATATTTGTAGAATGAATAGTGAGAATCATCTGGAATTGCATAGAAAACATTGTAATAAAACTTTACATACTAAAGAAGTGAAAGAAAAGTGTAGAAAACTAAAACAAACAAAAGAATTTAGATTAAAAATGAGTAAGAGAATGAAAGAGCCGATTACCAGAAATATTCTGTCTAATCAAGCAAAAAAACAATGGGAAGATGAAAATTATAAAATATTTATGGCAAAAAAATATTTAGAATATTATTATGGCAATGAGAAATATAGAAAACAAACTTTAAAACGTTTGCAAAAAGAACAAAAAAAATATTGGGCCGATCCTAAACACAGAGAACTTCAATCAGAACGTGTTAAAAAATATTTTGAAGATCATCCAGAAAAGAAAGAGATGTTACAAATAAAAGCACAAGAACAGTGGTCTGATAAAGATTTGCTTTCTTGGAGAAGTAAGAAAACAAATGAACAATGGACAGAACAATTTAGGAAAAGACGAAAAGAAGCATATGATAAAACTTATTTTAATCATACTATTAAAGCATTAAGAAGAATATTCGATGAATTTGATGAAATAATTATAGCAGAATATGATAAATATCGTAAAGAAACAAAAAATAAAAATTTATTACTCTTTAAAACATTTGTCGAAAGATTTTTTGCAGGAAATAAACAAGAAGCGATTGAAGCTGTAGAAAATTTTAACCATAAAGTTCTGAGAATTGAAAAACTTCAGCAAAGAATTGATGTCTATGACATTGAAGTTCCACACACACATAATTTTGCCCTAGCTTCTGGTGTATTTGTTCACAATAGCGCTAAAATGGGCCGGAACCGAGCGTTCCAAGCAATTCTTCCTTTAAGAGGAAAAATCCTTAATGTTGAAAAATCCAGATTGCATAAAATTATGGAAAATAAAGAAATTATTGCTATGATTACGGCTTTAGGAACAGGAGTTGGCGAAGAGTTTAATATGGAAAAACTCAGATATGATCGACTGATTATCATGACGGATGCTGATGTTGATGGTTCCCATATTATGACGCTATTGTTAACTTTCTTTTACCGTTATATGAAAGACCTTGTTGAACAAGGTCATGTCTACATTGCCATGCCACCATTATACCAATTAAAGAAAGGTAAACAAATTGAGTATGTTTATACTGATCCTGAGAAAGAAGCGAAATTAATTGAGATGGGCGATAATGTTAATATTCAACGCTATAAAGGTTTAGGAGAAATGAACCCTAGACAGTTATGGGATACAACAATGGACCCTAAGACGAGAAGTTTGAAACAAATTAATGTTGAGGATGCTGTTGCTGCTGACCAAATGTTTACTGTGCTGATGGGCGAAGTGGTTGAACCGAGAAGAGATTTTATTCAAAAGCATGCTTTAGAAGTAGTTAATTTGGATGTGTAGAGTCATTATCAAACAATTCAAAAGCTTTCAAACAAAGATTTCTTACATCAGCAAGAATGTGATCTTCATTTAACTCTTCTTTCGTAAACCATCGATAAGCTTTCACTTCATCATTAATTTTCAATTGTTCTGGATTAATTGCTTTACAAAGATAAAATAAACAATAATGGTCATGATCTCCAACAGAATGAACATTTGTATAAAATGGAATCGCCATATTTTCTTTAACATTCCCACCTAGAGGTAAATCACCATAATTTAATATTTTTACGTCTACCCCAACTTCTTCCATGATTTCGCGAAGTAAAGCTTGATCAGGAGATTCATTTTCATCAATATGACCCCCAACAGGAAGCCATAAATCCAATTTTCGATGATGAATCAGTAAAACTTTATTTTGATGAATAATATACCCTGCTACAACTAAATCTATTTTCATAAGCTAACCAAACAATTGTATTAATATAAATATTACGATCCTCATATTACCTCCCTCATGTTTTTGGTATTGGCAATTTGCATTTATCGCATAATTTAAAATGCGGGGATGTGTCAATTCTTTGTGGTTCACATTTGCA